>NZ_JBSFWJ010000016.1:0-109443 GCF_053592695.1 Saccharopolyspora sp. NPDC002578
GAGATGTCCGAGATCATCCACGTCGGCGACAAAATTCACGACGACGTCCACGCACCCCTGATCGCAGGATGCCGCGCCCTCTGGGTCCACCCCGAACACACCCACCGACCCCGCGTCGCCGCCCACGACCGCTACCGCACCGCGCCCGACCTGGCCGGAGCCATCACCGAACTCCGCCGATGGATTCCCGCCAGCGTTCCCCGCCCGACCCTGCCCGTACGCGCAGCCGGGCTGATTCGCAACGCCACGGGGCAGCTCCTCCTCGTCCGGGGACCGACCGACGAGAAGTTCTCGTTCCCCGGTGGACGCTGCGAATCCCGCGGCCCCGACTCGCCGCCGCAGGCGATGGTCCGCGAAGTCCACGAGGAACTCCGCCTCACCGTCACCCCGGGGACGCTGCTGTGGGCCGGGTGCTCCGAAGGCGAGTCCTCGGCCGGCGAGAACAAAGCCCACTTCCTCGTCGAAGCCCACCTCGTCGGCACCACCGTTCCCGATCCGGACCCCGCCGAGGTCGCCGAATACCGGTGGGCCTCCAACAACGACGCCCTGCACCTACTCCACCCCGCCGAAGCCAACCGGCTCGTCCGCATCACCCGCCGACAAACCCACGGCTGGCAACACCAGCCCCGACTCGCTCGGTGAACCACCTGTCTCGGACAGCTGTACCCGCGTCCGATGTCCGACCGACAGTCCCCCGACAGTTCGCGTCGAACAACGCCTGCCTGCTCACCACCGAAAACGTGGCTCGAGCAGCTATCGAGGGATGACTTCAGGGGGGCACCACCTCCGCGCCCTCCCTCTCGGCGCCGGATACACCCCACCTACGGAGATCATGACTGGAATATTCAGTCGAAGGCAGGAGCGTGAAAAATATAGCTCCCGTCATCCACTCAACCTACTTTGGAACGCCTTCAAAGAAGCGAGTCCCGGCGCCAACGAAGGCACTACCTTTGTTGATCATTGAGGCAATCAAGGCGTTCTTGGATTTGGTCGGCTTCGACAGCACCGATGTTGTCGGCGATCTGAAGAGCACGAGTCCACGCACTGGCGGCCCCCTCGGCGTCGTACCGTTCGTTCAGGACACGGCCGAGGATGTCGAGGGCATCGACTTCACTGAAGCGGGCGCTGTGCTCTTCTGCGTATTCGACAGCGTGTCGGGCGAGCTGTTCGGCCTCGTCGAGTTCGTGTTGCTTGAGCTGGGTCTCCGCCAGGCGGGTGTACGCGTAGCAGTGCAGCAGGGGATCGCCGCCGATGGGAAGTTGCTCGACTGCGCGGGTCAGGTCGGCAGCAGCGGCGGGCAGGTCTCCGGTAACCAGGTAGAGGTTGCCCCGTACTGAGCGAGCGCTCGCTGCTCCGGACGTCGCACCAAGGGCATCGAGCGAGTCAACGGCTTCGGTGGCGGTCACCAGGACTTCGTTCGGCGGGTCCCCGCGGAACAGGCGTGCGCGGACGAACGCCTGAGCTGTCCAGCCGATGTCGCGGAGATCGCCACGACGGCGGCGGATTTCCAACGCGCGAGTCAGGACTCGTACCGCGCCGTCGAGATCGCCGCGTTCGGTTTCGATGCACCCCTGGATGTGCAGCATCCAGGCTTGTCCTTCCATCACGTCCGAGCGCTCGGTGACTTCGAGAACGGTCTGGGTGAGGTGCAGCGCTTGCTCGTAGGCCTTGACCAGGATGACGTAGTTGAACGAGCAAGCAGCGAGTTGCCACGCGAGCCGGTTCCAGCCCTTGTCGATGGCTGCGCGCACCGCAGCGGGAAGGTACTCCCACCGCGTTTCGGACCAGTCGAGAGCGGCTTCGTAGGAATCGAAGGTGGGAGGTGCTACCGACGGCGGCGGGGTGTCCAGGGGCGGGCCAATGGCACGGTCGGGCGCGAGCGTGACGGCGGCGTTGGCCCAGCCGTGCAGCATGTAGAGCAGGCTGCGTTCGGTGGCGCCGTCGCGGACTGCGCGCGGGTCGACGCGGCGGGATTCTTCGAGTGCGATGGCCCGGTGCAGCTCGTGGTAGGTCCAGTTGCGGCCGTGCTTGCTCAGCAGGGACACATCGGCAACGCCGTTGAGGAGTTCCCGCACCTGCCGGAGGTCGGTGTCGGTCGCGGCAGCAGCGGACTCGGGTGTGATCTCGGGCAGGATCGCGCACAGCCGCCAAGCCCGGGCTTGGTCTTCGGTGAGGTGTTCGTACGAGAGCCGGGCGTTGCGCCGGACGGCATCGGGCGGAGCGGTGTCGGCGGACATCTCGGCGATCATCTCCTCGTCGGCGTCGTGCGCGGCGATGTAGTCCCCGAGCGACCGCAGTGCCAGCGGAAGGCCGCCTCCGCGGCAAGCGAGGCCGGCTACTTCGCATGCCGGCTTCCTAGCTCGGGCTGCGATGAGTGCGGTGGCGTCGTCGGGCTCCAGCGGTGGTACGGACAGCCACACGACCCGGCCCGGGACGTCAGGGACTCGATCACGACTGGTTATCAGCACCACGCTACCGGGCGAGGCCGGGATCAAGGCAGCGATTTGCTCTGATCGGGCGTTGTCCACGCCGATGATGTAGCGCTTCTCCTGCAGCACGCTGCGCCACAGCGCGACCAGGTCGTCGAGGTCGGCGGGAAGCGCGGTCACCGGAGTCCCGGTGGTGGCCGCGCACCACGACCGCAGCACCACTGCCGGAGCACGGGGACCGGTGTTCAAGTCCCACCCGCGCAGATCCGCCCAGAGGACGCCGTCGAATTCGCGGCGCATCCGTGCTGCGGCGGCGATTGCGATGGCGGTCTTGCCCACTCCGCCTGGCCCGGTCAGGACCACTGTGCGTGGGGAGGAGGAGTTCACGGGTGCGGGGCGGCTTCCCTCACCGGTGATCGTCTTCATGAGCCTCACGCGGTCGACGAGGTCCTCGACCGGCGGAAGCTGGGCCGGAACGACCGGTCTTCCGTTGCCGTTGGGTGTGCCGTGGGCCTGACCTGTGCGAACCTCGGCGACCGCCGCAGCGAGATCGCCGGCCGTGGTGAGCTCGCGGTCCAAGCGCTCGGCCAGCTCCACGCTCAAACGACGCTGCCCGGATTCCAGCCGCGAGAGCAAGGTGTGGTGAACCTGGATCGTCTTCGCCAGCTCGCGTACACCCAGGCGCCGCTCCTTGCGCCATCGCTGCACGAGCGCGCCGACTTCTTCGTCCCGCATCGGCACCCCCACTTGAGCTACGAGGTCTCCTCGATCCGTCGTAGCACGCCAGTGCCGAAAGCCCCCGTCGGGAACACTCGAAGGAGTGACGTCTGCCGCTTCCTCGCGTTCTGCCGAGGAAGCGCTCGTAGCGCTGCCGGAGCCCGTCGAGGCTCATGCGTCGAGCAGATCCGCGAGTTCTTCCGGGAACTGGAACTGACCTTGGGCGGTGAGCTTCGGGGTGCGGCCCTTGCTGGTAGTCGCGGTGGTGTCGGCGCCGCGTTCCAGAAGCAGGCGGATCATCGCTCCGTCCGGGCTGGTGCGCCAGCGGGTCACTGCGATGTGCAGCGGGGTTTTCGCTGCACCCGCCGTAGTGGTGGCCTGGACGTTCGCGCCGACGTCCAGGAGGCGACGCGCCGACTCCACTGCGCCGCCTTGCACCGCGAACATCAGCGGAGTGAAACCTTCGCGGCTCTCGACGAGGTCGACGGGGACTCCCCCGGCAAGGCGCTGCTCGACCGTGTCCACGTCGTTGTCCTTTGCCGCGTAATGCAGTGGGTCTCGCCCCATGCGATCCAGATCCGTCACGGACGGCCTCCTTCAGGTCGCTCGAGGTAGACACGATCACAAAGTGGCGAAGCGGGGTATGGCGCTCGCTCATTCCTGCTCAGATCGACAGAGACCTATGGCCCGATCGGGTCACCTACCCGGGTGAACCGTCGTGAGGTGACCAAGATTGTCACCAGGTCACCACTACCAGCATCAGCTTCGAGCCCTCCACGGTGGACGCCCAGGCACGAGCAATCGAAATCTCGCTCTGATCGATCTGCTCACCGTTCTGACACACCACTCGCGAGAGGAGTCGATCGATGCGTGTTCCGGCACAAGCGACGACGGTGGCACGGACCTTGCTGCGCACTCAACGCCGTGCTCTGGCAACGGAGAACGGCGAACTGCGGCGTCAGCTTCAGTTCTGGGAAAGCTACATCGCAGAGCTGGAGCACGATCTGGCTCGAGCGAGCGCACAGGCTTGGGACACGGTGGCGGAAGTACCGGTGCGCGCCGCCTGGGAGTCCATTGTGGATGCTCGACTCGCGGGCGAACGGGACCGCACGTGGGTCGTGTGGGCGGACCTCGACGAGTTCAAACGCGTCAACGACCGGTTCGGGCATCTGTGCGGGGACGCGGTCCTTCGCGCAGTGGCACGGCGCCTGGAAGAAGCTTTCGCGGTGCGGTCCCCGGTGGTCTGCCGTCTCGGCGGGGACGAGTTCGGGGTGCTCGCACGTGACCTCGACCGCGACGCAGACCTGACGCGCTTCACCGCGCTGATGGCTGAGCCGGTGGCGTTGCCGCACGGGTGCTCGGTGCTCGTGTCGGCCTCGGTGGGTGTCGTCCACGCCGGCGAGCTCGCTTCGGACGCATCGCGCGAGGACCTGCTGCGCCGGGCGGATGCGGACTCCTACGCCCGCAAGCCACACCGTGTCGCCGGTGCTCCGAGTCCAAGAACGCGGGCACGGGTACTGGGCGCCGATGCGATCGGAGCGGCACGGTGACGGCGCGCGCCGGTCACGGTGGCGCTCGTGAGCACGATGTTGTGGGGCTTGGCAGCTGCGCCGCTGATCGCGGTGAGCCTGCTGCCTTGGCTTCCCCGGTGGTGGATGCCAATGGTGGCCGGGACGAGCTTGGCGTTGTTGTCGGCGACGGTGCAGGCGCGGTTCAGCGGGGATCCGGCGTTGGCGGCGTGGTGGTGGCTGGCGGTGGTCGGGGTGGTGTTGGGGTTGATCGACTCGGTGCACCACCGGTTGCCGCATCCGTGGACGGCGATCCTGCTGCTCGGCGGCACGGTGGTCTTCGGTGTCCTCCGGCCGGAGGTGCTTCCTCGGCTGATGGCCGCGAGCGTGGTGGTGCTGGTGGCGGGGTTGCTGGTGCAGTGGGTGTTACCTGGGCACATCGGGTTCGGGGACACGCTGTTTCTGGTGGCGTTGACGCCGTATTGGGCGTGGTCGGGCTGGTTCGCGGTGCTGGCCGGGGTGATCACGGCGCACCTGGTGCTCGGGGTGTTCGCGGCGGTGGTGTGGCTTTCCGGGCTGCGGGGGCCGGGAGTGCGGATCGCGGCCGGGCCGGGGTTGCTGCTCGGTGCGTGGCTGCCGTTGCTGGCGTGATCATGGTCGGGTTGGCGGGGTGCGCGCAGGCTCCGCAGCCAGCGGCCTCGGAGCCGCCGATCGCTCCCCCGCCGCACGCGGACGCCCGGTTCTCCGGCGAGCAGGCTGCGGTCGCAGAAGCTTACGAGCGGTTCTGGGTGGTGTCGCGCGGGTTGTCGCAGCACCCAGCCGAGCGGTGGCGCCCGGAGCTGGAACAGGTGGCGGCCGGGCCGATGGCCGAGACGATCCTGGTCAACCTCGATCGTCAGCGTGAGCAGGGCATCACCCTCTACGGCGAGGTCCATCCGCGGATCAGCGACGTCCGCCTCGACTCGGATCGCGCGGTCGTCACCGATTGCCAGGACTCCAGCAGCTCGGGACAGGCCAATACCTCCTCCGGGGAACTGAAGACGGTCGGGGTGGCACGCAACCCGGTGTCCGGCAGCCTCCAGCGCGGCCCGGACGGCGCGTGGCGGGTCACGCGGATCGACTACCCGAAGGGCGGCTGCTGATGCGGGGCGCGTGCTTCGCCGTCGCGGTGGTCGCTGCGCTGCACGGCACGGTCCTGCTGGCTCCTGCGGTCGTCGCCGAAGGCGGAGTCGTGGTCAGCCCGGGTGATGCGGACGGTCTCTTCGGGCCGCCGTCGATCGATCTCGGGGCGGTGACCGGCGGCACCGCATCGCGTCCGGGCAGGCCGGGTTCGGCGCACCCGGGCGGTGGGGTGGGATCGGGTGTTCCGGGTCCGCCGCTGGGGTTGAGCTGGTCGAGCGGCGACGGGGTTCCGGAGTGGTTCACCGCGATCCCGGAGTTCCGCTTCCCGGACTTCGGTGATCCTGCGGCACCGCCGTCTCCGGGTGCGCTTGCCGGGCAGGCGGTCGAGCAGTTGCAGCTGCCGTTGCCGACGCCGGCGCACTCGCCCGACGTGGCCTTGCCGGATAATCGTGCGGCGACGGTGGTCGGTGAGCACACCTGGTTCTGGACCGAGCGGGCCCGGTGGGTGCCGGTGTCGCGGCGGGTGCAGTCGGGTGCGGTGTGGGCCGAGGTGACCGCCACCCCGACCCGGCTGAGTGTCGATCCCGGCAACGGGCAGGGCCTCGTGTCGTGTCCGGGACCGGGCACTCCGTACGCCCGCGAAGCGGGGCTGCACGCCCCGTCGCCGGATTGCGATCTCGTCTACCAGCGCTCCTCGGCCGGGGCCCCGGGCGAGCAGGTGCGGGCGCAGTGGGCGATCACTTGGCAGGTCACCTGGCGTGGGTTCGACGGCGTCGCGCCGGTCAGCGGGGCGCTGCCGGAGATGACCTCCCGCGCGGGCGTGGATCTCGCGGTCGTCGAGGCGCAAGCACTCACCACCGGCTAATACATCCGCGTCACTACTCAAGTTCGTTTTCGCACTTTTTCCTTTCTGCATTGGGGAGAACTATGTCCACAACCGGTACACCACCGGCCTCTACACGCGATCCGGGACAGCGGCATTCGGCGCCGCGGGTGCCTGGTCGGCGCCGACGGTGGGTGTGGGTCACCTCTGGGGTGCTGATCGTCGCGGCGGTCGCGGGGAACGCGGCGCTGGTGGCGCAGCTGGCCGACCGGGCACCGGTGCTCGTGCTCGCCCGGGACGTGGCGTGGGGCCAGCGGATCACCGCCGATGACGTCGTCGCGAAGGACCTCCCGGCCGAGGCGGGAGCGTTCGCCGTTCCCGATGCCGCGCGGTCCGGAGTCGTCGGGCAGGTCGCCGCAGCGCACCTGCGGGCCGGAGATCTCCTGTCCCAGCGGGACGTGTCCGCACAGGCGGTGCCAGGCCCGGGGCAGCGGGTTCTCGGGCTGCGGCTCGATCCCGGGCGGTACCCGGCGGGCGGGCTGGCACCCAACGATCCGATCGCCGTGCACCCCGCCCCGGACGACGGCACCACGGCCAGCAGCACCACACCGAGCAGCGGGCGCGAGTTCCTCGCGCGGGTGGTGCGCACCTCACCCCCGGATGCCGAGGGGGCGATCACCGCCGACGTGCTCATCCCTGAGACCACCGTCTCCGCCGCGGTCGAGGCGGCCGTGGGCGGGGCGCAGGTCAGCCTCCTCGGACCCGCCCATCAGTAACCGCACGTTGTTGCAGTGGAAGGAGAACGTCTTCATGGCGATCACAGCTTTGATCAGCGCGCTCGGTGCTCCGGGGGTGTCGACCACGGTCGCGGCGCTGTCCACGGCGTGGCCGGGGCCGGTGCTGGCGGTGGATGCCGACCCGGTGCGGGGGTCGCTGGTGCCGGGGTGGCTGTCGCGGTGGTGGGTCGACGGGCGCATCACCACCGACGGGGTGGTGACCTTCGCCGCCAGCACCCGCCGCATGCGTTCCGTGCCCGCTGAAGGGCTTGCCGGTCACGCCCAAGAGGTGCCGCACGCCCGGCACGTGCGGGTGCTGCCCGGAGTGCTGCACCGCGAGCAGACCACCGCGATCGGCTCGGAGGGCTGGTCGAGGCTGGCCAGCGCCCTGCGGGACCTCTCCCGCTCCGGCCCGGACGTGCTCGTCGACGCCGGGCGGTGGTCACCGACGACTCCGTGGCCGTTGCTCGCGGAAGCGGACCGGGTGCTGCTGGCGGTGCGGCCGAGCCTGCGGTCGTGCTCGGGCAGCACCGATCTCGCCCGGCTGCTGGCCGAACGGGTCGGAACGCGGGCGCAAGTGGCGGTGCTCGGCGCGGACTCCTCCACCGCGGCTGAAGCGGCGTCCGTGGTGGGGCTGCCGCTGGGGCTGTCGATGCCGCTGGACTACCCCGCGGCCCAGGTGTTCTCCGATGGCGTCCACGGACCGCCGCACCTGGATCAACGCAGGCTCTGGAAGGCGACGCGCCGCAACGCCCGCGCCCTGCACCACCAAGCCCACCGTCCGGTGCGGTTCGAGACCAACTCCGCGCTCGACCTGTTGAAAGCGGGCAACGAATGAACACGCTGCTGCCTTGGTTCGACGACGGGGACCCGATCCCCGTCCCCGAAGCTGTCCAAGCCCTGCGCACGATGGTCGCGGCCCGTCTCGATGGCGGGGCCCACGACTGGGAGGCGGTCGTCGGCGGGGAGGTCGCGGCCTGGGTCGCCGACCGGGCGCGCCGCAGTCTGCCCGAGCTGTCCCACCCGGCGGAGCGCCGCCTCGCCACGGCCGTGCGCGGTGCGGTCGCCGGGCTCGGCGGCCTCGCCCCGCTGCTGGACCGCGACACGGTGGAGAACATCCACGTCCACGGCCACGACCAGGTTCTCGTGGAGTGCGCCGACGGCACGACGAAGCGGTGGCCGTACCCGGTCGCCGACTCCGACGACGCACTGCTGGATCTGCTGGGCGAGATGTTCGCGCGCCTCGGGCGCACGAGCCGGGAGTTCTCCCCGGCCCACCCGATCGCGAACATGCGCATCCCCTTCGGCGGTCCGCTCGGGGCGCGCGTGGCGGCGGTGCGGGAGGTGTGTGATCGGCCGCGGGTGGCGATCCGGCGGCATCGGCTCGCCCACGCCACCCTCGATGATCTCCACGCGAACGGCACCCTCGACGATCGCCTCCACGAGTTTTTGGCCGCGGCGGTCGCCACCGGGCTCAACATCCTCGTCAGCGGCGGCCCCTACACCGGCAAGACGACGTTGCTGCGGGCGTTGTGCCAGCAGATCTCCCCGGTCGAGCACGTGATCACCGTGGAAGACGATTACGAGCTCGGTGTGCACCTCGACCAGCGGCGGCATCCTCTGGTCACCGCGTGGGAGGCCCGCACCGCCGGGGCCGAGGGCGCCGGCGAGATCACCCTCGACGACCTGCTCAAGCAGGCGCTGCGGCATTCGCCGTCGCGGGTGATCGTCGGCGAGGTCCGTGCTGGGGAGATCACCGCGCTCCTGCGAGCCTTGGGCAACGGGGCGGCCGGGGGGTTGGGCACCCTGCACGCCACCAGCGCCGCCGCGGTCCCGGACCGGATCGCCGCGCTCGGCCAGCTCGCGGACCCGCCGCTGCCGATCACCGCCGCGCACCGCTGGACCGCCTCCGCGCTCGACCTCATCGTCCACGTCACTCGCCACGACACCCCCCACGGCCGCCACCGCACCATCGACGAGATCGTCGAAGTCGGCCCGATCGGGGACGGTGACGGCCCAGACCTCACCCCGCTGTTCGCCACCCCGCCCGGTCAGCACCACGCCATCCCGGTCGGCCCGCCCAGCCCGCGCCTACTCTCCCGCCTGCACGCCGCAGGGCTCGACCCCGACGTGTTCGCACCACCGGTCTTCGCAGGTGATCGCCGATGAACGGCATCGTTCTCACCGGCGGAGCGTGCGGACTCGCTACCGCCCTCGCCATCCTGATCGTCCTCTATGGACGCGGCGGTATCCCACTACAGCACCGCCCATTCCCGGGATGGTGGTCGGCGCGGTGGCTCCAGCTCGCCCTCGTCGCGGCCGGACTCGGTTCAGGGGCTTGGTGGGTGACCGGGTGGCCGGTCGGCGGCATCGCGGCCGCCGCAGGCGTGCTCGGCCTGCCCCACCTGCTCTCCCCCAGCCGCACCCGGCACGGCATCGAGCGCGCCGACGCGCTGGTGACCTGGACTCGGCGGGTCGCCGACCTGCTCGCCTCCGGAGCTGGAGGACTCGCCCAGGCGATCACCCGCTCCGCAGCCACCGCACCGGAGCCGCTGGTGGAACCGGTGCAACGGCTCGCACAACGGGCCCGCACGCACGGCATGGAAGCCGCGCTGCGCGAGTTCGCCGATGAGCTCGCCGACCCGGCCGCCGACGCGATCGTGCTCGCCCTGCTGCTGCGGCTGCGCACCGGCGGACGCGGCCTCGCCGACCTGCTGCACCGCCAAGCCGACGCCCAGGCCCGCGAGGTCGCCGCCCGCCGGGACGTCGAAGCCGACCGGGCCAAACCCCGCGCCACGGTGCGATCCCTAGTCGGCATCACCCTGGTCATGCTCGCCGGACTGCTGTTGTTCGCCGGGCACTACCTCGCACCGTTCTCCACCGGAACCGGCCAGCTCGTGCTTGCAGGGATCTCGGTCTTCGGGGCGGGCGCGCTGATGTGGATGCACCGGCTCACCACCCCACCCCCACCACGCCGCTACCTCACCACCGGGGAGGCCCGATGATGCCGCTCGCCCTGCTACTCGGACTCACCCTCGGCACCGGACTGGTCCTGGCATTCGCCGCGATACTGCCCACGGCACCGCTACGCCTGGACGCCGCACTCCACCAGATCACCACCCGCACCGCCGGAACTAGCAACCCCCGCCTGTTCACCGACCGCCTCGCGAGCCGGGCGGCCCGAGCCCGGCATCCCTGGCTCGGGCTCCCCACCGCCGACCTCGACCTGCTGGAACGAACGCCGCAGCAGTACCTGGCCCAGCGCGTGCGCGGCGCGGCACTCGGCACCGCGATCGGAGCCGGGATCGGGCTACTCGGAAGCATCACCGTTGTGCCGCCCACGCTCGCCGTGATTCTCGGTGTCGTGGGAGGGGCCGGGCTCGGCATGCTCCCCTACTTCCAGCTCCGCGACGCCGCCGCACAGCGCCGCGAGGACTACCGCCGTGTACTCGCGGTCTACCTCGACCTCGTCGCCCAAGAACGCAACGCCGGCCGCGCCGCCACACCCGCGCTGCGCGAGGCCGCGGAGCTCACCGAACACCCGTTGTTCCTGCGCATCCGGGCCACCGTCACGCAAGCACACCGGCTCGGCCACACCCCCTGGGACGCACTGCGCGACCTCGGCGACCGACTTCGGCTCCCGGAGCTCGCCGAAGTTGCCGACCTGGCCGACACCGCCGCCGACGGCGCGGCCATCGCCACCAGCCTGCACACCAAAGCCGCCTCCCTGCGCCACGCCGCGCTCGCCACCGACACCGCCGACGCCCACTCCCGCAGCGAGCGCCTCACCCTGCCGACCTCGCTGCTGATGCTGGCGTTCCTCGGCCTCGTGCTCTACCCGACCGTCGCCCAGCTCCTCACCACCTGATCGGAAGGAACCGCTCATGCACACCACCACCCGCCTCGCACTGCACCGCAGCCTCGACGTCGCCCAGTACTGGGCACTGACGCTCGTGCTCGCCACCACCACCGCCCTCGACCACCTCACCACCCGCACCCGCCGCATCCGGATCGACGACGAAGGTTCCGAAACCACCGAGAAAGCGGTGCTGACCGCGATCGGCCTGGCCGTCGCGGTCGGGCTCGGCGCCGCGATCACCGCCGTGGTCAACAAGTACCAAGGCCAAATCCACTAGCCGAAGGATCCCCACATGACTGTCCACACAAGACACACGTGTTCGGATCGCGGCTCGGAAACCGTCGAGACCGCCGTGCTGGTCGGGCTGGCGCTGGTGCTGGTGGTCTCGGTCGTGCAGGCCGCGTTGTGGTGGCACACCCACAGCCTCTGCCAGCACGCCGCCACCACCGGCCTGCACGCCGCCCGCACCTACAACTCCGTCCCCGGCTCCGGAGAGCGCGCTGCCGCCGACTTCCTCACCCGCGCGCCGAACGCGGCCACCGACCCCACCACGAGCGTGGACGCCGGAGCGGAGGCGGTGACGGTGCGGGTGTCGGCGACCGCGCCGCGCGTTCTGCCCATCCCGGGCCTCGAGTTCCGCGTCACCCGCACGGCGACGGCCGAGCGGGAGAGGTTCACGACGCCAGGAGGCAGATCATGAAGCGCCCATGGAACACACTCCCGGATGAGGGTTCGGCGAGCGTCGAGCTCGCCGTGCTCACCCCGATCGTGCTGGTGGTGTTAGCCGTGGTGATCGCGGGCGGACGGATCGTGGGCGCCCACGCCGCCCTCGACACCGCCACCACCGCCGCAGCCCGCGCCGCCTCGCTGGCCCGCACCGGCACCACGGCGCACGCCGCAGCAACCACCACCGCCCGCGACACCCTCGGCCAGCACGGGCTGCACTGCACCCAGCAGATCCTCGACATCGACACCGCAGGCTTCACCGCCCCGGTCGGCCAGCCCGGCACCGTGTCGGTACGCACCTCCTGCACCGTGCCGCTGGCGGACCTCGCCCTGCCCGGCCTGCCCGGCGCCGTCCCGCTGCACTCCGAGTTCACCAGCCCGCTCGATCCGTTCCGGGGCCGCGCATGAACCGCCACAAGGACGCCCGGGATGAGGGTTCGGTGAGCGTGCTCGTCGCGGTCCTGCTGCCCGCGCTGCTGCTCCTGCTCGCCCTCGTCATCGACGGCGCCGACCGCATGCGCGCCCTGGCCCGCGCCGACGACGCCGCGGCCGAAGCCGCCCGCGCCGCCCTCACCGCCGTGGACACCCGCTCGCCGCAGATCACCCTCGACACCGCGACTGCACGCTCGGCCGCGCAGGATGCGCTCGCCGCCAGCGGCCACCACGGCGAGATCCAGCTCGACGCCGCGCGCACCGTGCGCGTCACCGTCACCCACGCCGAACCCGCCGTCATCGGACTGTTCGGCCCCACCCACCACGTCACCGGGCACGCGGAGGCTCAGCTCGGTGTCGGCACCACCGATCCCGGACTCGCACCATGATCCGCGTACAGGCACTCCTGCGACGGCTTTCCGTCGTGCTCGGACTGCTGGTCCTGCTGACCGCGATGCCCACGCTGCTCGTGCTCGGCACCCAATGGGTCGGCTGGCCCGACCTGACCTGGCCGCCGCTGCACTCCGGACACCTCGGCGAGTTCGAACCCGCCCACCTCCACGACTGGGTCGTGGGCAGCTACCACGACATCCGCCTCACCCTCGGCTTCACCGGACTCATCACCGCCGGATGCCTGCTGGTGCTCTGGGCCTCATGGATCACGATGATCTGCTGGACCGTCGAAGACCTCTACCGCCTGCTGCGCTACGGCACCCGCCGACTCCAGGAAAACGGCCACGGCGGCCTGCGCGGCTGGATCACCGCACTGATCACCGGCACCGTCCTACTCGGTACCGCAGCCCCGAGCGTGGCTTCCACGCTCCCGTCGAACCCGGTGGCGGCCAGCGCGCGCCACCCCAGCGGCCCACCGCACACCCCCGAAGTGCCGTCGGCCGCACCGGAGACGGACGGGCACCACGCCCACGGCCCGTCCGTCTCCGGCCCCACCGTGTTCGTCCACCGCGGCGACAGCCTCTGGCTCCTCGCCCAGCTCCACCTCGGCGACGGCAGCCGATGGCCCGAGATCATCGAGCTCAATCCCCACCTCGCACCCGAACCCCAATACCTCCTTGCCGGGCAATCGCTCCGAATGCCCGACGATGCCGTCGGTACCGAACCCCCGCCCCTTCTGGAAGACGTCCGTTGGATCACCGTCGGCAACGGCGACACCCTCACCAGCCTCGCCCAACACCACCTCGGCGACCCCGAACGCTGGCAGGAAATCTTCGACCTCAACCAGGGGCGCACCCAACCTTCCAACCGCACCTTGCGCTACCCCCACACCCTCATGCCCGGATGGCAGCTCGCCCTCCCGCCCACCGAACTCCCGACACCACCAGCGCAGACAAGCGACTCAGCCCTTCGTTCGCCGTCCCCGCAGCAGGCACCGACCTCGTCTTCCGAGTCCGACAGCTCGACTACGATGTCCGCCGACTTCGTCTCACTCACCAGCGGCGGGGTGGTCTCCGCAACGCTCGCAGCGGCAGTCGCTGCCGCAATGTTCCTGCGCCGGCGGCGTCGGCGGCACCTCTACACACCCGGCAGCGGAGAACGCACTCCACCACCCAGCCACGGGCCGGCGGTCCACACCCTGCGCCTGGCCTACGACCGCACTCACCCCCCGGACCACGAGGGCGCCACCGACACCACCGTGGTGCTGCCCGCCACCGCGGAACATTCCGGATTGCACCCCACTACTGCAGGTGACGCGGGAACCACAGCAGCCGTCGAGATCGGAACCCGCGACGGACGCGCCCACGCGATCGATCTCGCCGCCCTCGGCGGACTCGGCCTCACCGGAGCAGGCGCGGAAGCCACTGCTCGCTCGTTGCTGGTACACCTCTTGGCCACCACGAACGCTTCCGTGGTCATTCCCGACCACGACGCCTGCGCCCTGCTGGGAGAGCCGCCTTCCGAGGCCCCTCGACTTCACCTCGCCGGGGATCTGCCGGAGGCCATCACCGAACTCGCCAACCGCGGCAATCCTGGCACTGATCACCAGGACACCGTGTTGGCGACCGTTCTGGTGGCCAGCATCGACCGGCCCCACCAATGCCTGCACGCAGCACTCGATTCCGTCCCTGCGACCGCGGGCATCCTGATCGGTGACTGGCCCGCCGCCACAGCACGTGTCCGCGCCGACGGAACGGTCACCACCGCCAGCCCCGCCATCGCCGAACTCCGCGGCACACAGCTGTTCCACCTCAACTCCACCGACACCCGCGACCTCCTCGACCTGCTCACCGACACCATCGACAGCCCGCCGGCCGACTCCCACCCCCCTTCCGCAGCCGACAGTCCCGAGCCGGATGGTCTCGACGACACCGCACACCACGCACGAGAGCTCGGCGCGGAACCCCCGGATTCGCAGCACCACACCGAGGACCTCGACGCCGACCACGAACACGGCGGCAACGGCGCGTCACTACAGGAGAATCAGGAGCTTGGGCTGCCGGAACCGCCACTGCCAGTCACCGGCGAGGCCCCACACGACCTCGAACACGACAGAGACGATCGGCCTGTCGGCACCGCGCCGGTCCCACCCACCGCAGGCGATCGCGGGCTTGCGGAACGTCCCATAACCCTGGCGGTGCTCGGCCCGCCCACCCTCACCTGGCACACGCCCGACGGCGCCGACCGGGACCTCACCTCGGTGCTGGCTCCCAAGCACAAGGCGCTGCTGGTGTTCCTGGCACTGCACCCTCGCGGAACGTCCCGAGCGACCGCACGCGAAGCGCTCTGGCCCGATGCACGCGGACGCCGCCCCTACAACGCCTTCTACGCCGCCCTCTCCCAAATCCGCACAGCACTCGCCGACACCACCGACGACCACACCTCCCACCTCATCCTCCAACGCGACGAACACATCACCCTCAACCCGCGACTGGTCACGGTGGACTACTGGCAACTCACCCAAGCCGAACACGACCAACACCGCGCGAACACCGATCAACAGCGCTTCGCCACCCAAACCCACATCGCCGAGACCTACCGCGGAGAACTCGCCGACGGCATGTCCGCGCTCTGGCTCGACGGCCCCCGCGAAGCAGCCCACCGCACCGCCCTCGACGCCCTCGCCGGCATGGCCGCCCACTACCGAGGCCACGACCCGCAGCGCCAGCTCCAACTGCTCGAACACGCCCGATTGCTCAACCCGGAGAACGAGGCCATCTACCGCGACATCATCAGGGTGCAGGCCGAACTCGGCCGCACCGACGCCATCAGCCGCACCCTCCACCTGCTCACGACCACACTGGCCGACATCGGAGAACGCCCCGACCCAGGCACCCTCATTCTTGCCCGCTCCCTGCAAGTGCGACACGACCGAGCAGTCGGCTAGCCCGAGTGAGCTGGCCGTCGGCCTGTCGGTGTGCCCCTTTACTCTCCCCACATGAAGGTCATCTACAAAATCACTTACCCCAACGGGAAGATCTAAATTGGACAAGACCGGGCCGACAGTCGGCTGACCTACTTCGGAAGCCCGTCGAAAAAACTCCTCGACCAGGACTTCGACCGTGCCGACCTCCAGGACTTCACCATCCGCAAACAGATCCTCTGGCAGGCTGAGGCCGCGACGAGCAGCGAACTGACCCGGCGCGAGAACGAACTCATAGTCGAACACCGTGCCAACGACCCCGCCTACGGCTACAACCAGCGGCCCCTCTTCAGGCCCGATACAAACGACCAGCCGAAGTGATCACTTTCCGTGGATCTAGGTGGCATTCACGGCGCGGCGGCCCCACCCCACCCTTGGATCCACACGCTTACTCCGGTATCTTTGAGAAGTAGCGGATCTGATACGGGTACTCCCGCGCCATCGTCCACAACCCTCCCGAGTGACCCTCTATTCCATCGGCGACCGCGAATACGCCGTTGACGGCCGAGAACCTGGCTTCAGCCGAGTCAACGGGACCAGCCTTCGCGCATGGGGCGGGACGGGGAGCGCGGCGGCCGGCCGGAGGGGACTCGCCCTCCGGCCGCCCGGACCGACACAGGGCCTACTCAGCTACCTACTCATGTGCCCAGTCACGCACTCACCGATCTACCCATTAAGCAGGAAGCACCCTCGCGCGACGATGTCGCATGTCAGAGCACCACTGACCCTTCCTGAAACCACCCAGCCTCGGTACCCCACGGGAACTTGCTGACGACTGGAAGGAAATAAAGTGCGATACATCAAATGAAGCGCTAACAGCGAACCCATGCACCTTTTCCTTCGTCGCCACTAGGCCACTCAATTATCTACCTTGCTAGTACCCCACTGTCGCCCTCGAACTCCAAGCCCCCCCTTCGCAGTCAAGCGCAGCGCCTGCATAACTTTAATTCAAACAAGTTTTCCACACGCCTTGAAATTCATCCATCGAATTTCGCCGCACGTGTTGCGACCATCGCAGCGCCGGCGTTACGGTTACTCCATCAAAATGGAACAGGCAAGCAGGTTCCAGTCAGAACAGCTTGCGGGCAGGGATTCGCACCCCGATTGCCCCGCAGTCACAAGCCCCGAAGGGACTACCATGACCTCTGTGTCTGTTGAAGCGTGGTCGCACGGTGACGGATGGCTTTCCGTGGACACGCAAGAGTGGATCAACGATCGCGGCGACTACGCGGACGATCTCACCGACGACTTGCGCCGGTGGATGGAAGACAACGAGAAAGACTATCCGCACGATGAGGTGATCACCGCGTGGATTGAGGCTCGCACGGGGGAACTTCCGGCCGGCCTGCATGGCGACGGTGAACTTTGGCACCACACGTTGTTCAACTTCTCTGATCATTTGATCGAAGACATCGGATTCGTGGTGCTGTCCTCGGCTGGATTCGGCGATTTGATGATTACCGTGAGCGACAGGCAAGGTCGCTACGAGCCGCCGACCGTGTACCGCTCCACCGTCGACGACATGGCGGGTTGGGCGGACTACTCGGATGCCGAGGGGGTTTGCGCCAACGGGCACGAATGGGGCACGAATGACACCGTGCACCTTCACGCCTGGAACAGCGTGGCAGTGGACACGTACCGCGTCCCCGACTTGATCCGGGTTCCTTTCGGCGACCCGTCCCGCGCCTACGTCGCGTGCCCTGCCTGCCGGAAGGCCGTGCACTTCGACTGCCGGTTCTGACGCGTCGCGCGGTCGGCTGCGCGCCTTCTCCTAGAGCTAAGCGCAGCGGCCGGCCGCGCATTCCCCCTTGGCCTGTTAGATCTTCTTCTGTGCGAGGTGTGCTGTGTTCGTGCTGTCCGCCAACGGTGACATGCTCTCCACCGAATACGACGACGACTCTTCAGTGATCACGTTCGAGAACGCCGAGGACACCGCCTGGCGGTGCCAGGCGTGCGGCCAAGCTCTGTCCGAGGAACCGGACGGCTACGCCGACGAATGCGGATCGCTCCGGTGCAATGCCTACAACCCGTATGAGGAGGCCTCTGAGACCGACGACATGGAGTCTGCACCGGGCTCCGGCGAAGGGCCACACCGCCCGCAACGGGTGCCTCTGGCGTGGTCCCACGGGGCAGCAATCCATACCGACCCTAATGAGGACTCGATCACGGTCACGATCAATGCTGGCGATCCGCGCGGCGCGTTTGCCTTCAGCGTGCGCCGCGTGCCTGACGACGCGCCAACCAACGCCGGACGGCTGGTCATGCACACCCCGTACCCGGGCGAACCGATGCCGCACGCAGCGCTGACCACCGACCATGCCGGTACTTATTGGGTCGGCTGACCGGCCGGGGCGCCCGCGACATGTCCGGGCGCCCTGCCCTGCTTCCCTCGCCCTGCACGGCTTGCCCGGGATAGGTTGCCCGCTACGGCAGACGCAACCGCGGCCGGAACAGTTCGCCCTTGCCTTCCTGGGGATTCGGACATGACCGCGGTGGACACGGCTCAGCTTGCCGAGCCCGCCACGGCCGCCGACTACGACACCGCCGGGCCGCCTTGGCGCTAGCAGCATTCCCAGTGGTTTTTCATCACGGCGCCTGCGCTGAGCGTCCCAGCGAAGGCGGGTACTCCGCCGATGTCGTGCGTTACCCTGGTCGACGCCTCCCTTCGGGGATGGCCTGCCCTTTCAGAGGGCTTGTGACAGGTCGGCGGACCGTGCGAACACCCTTCGCGGGTGGGTCCGCCGACCGTCGCACTACCTGTCGACGGTTCCCCCGCACACGACCAGCGGCGAACGGGCGTCCGCTTTTCGTTTCCCGTGTCGATTTGTCAATGCTGGCAATTTCGCTTCTGCACTCAAGGCACTCACACACACGGACAGCAGAAGTCTCTTTTTTGCCACTCATCGACGTTTAAAACGCGTAAGAAAGATTCACTAACACAGCACCATCGATGATTCTGAGAATCGCTGGTGTCTCACTCACTTGGAGGGCGAAGCCATGGGACGAGCCAGCCAGCGCGACAATCGCCGCGACCCCGCTCAACACGCCGTTGCGATCGCTCACGCTGTCGACAAGGCATGGAACACCAGTAACCACACCGGCCGCCGAGAGGTGGCCCTGTCCATCGTGGCGGCACTGTCCCTAGTCGGGCAACGTGACCCGGGCGGCGATGACCTGGCCAGCCAGTTCCGCTCTCAAGGACCAGCAGAGTTCACCGCTACGATGCGGGATCTCTACACCGTTTTCATCAACGTCCGTCCCGACTTGGTTCACCTCGTCTACCCACTCATGGCGTGGATGTTCGACGAACCGGCAGCCAGCCTGCAGCGCGCGGCTAAGCACGTCGCCGACGCAGCGCTGTCCGAAGGACAGCTTGAGCTCTCCGGCACCAACCGGCGCTATGACACCGATCTACTCGGTGTCGTGCTCACCGCGCTCAAATCCGACTCAGCGAGAGGAGCTAACGCGCAGATCTACACCCCGGCTCCCGTAGCGGATGTCATGAGCCGGATGCTGATGACCGGATCGAGACCGATCGAGGAAGGAACCCGTTTCCTAGATCCAGCAGTGGGCACCGGCGGTCTTTTCCGTGCCGCGGCGGAGAGCATGCGCGAACGGGGCCAGGACCCGGCCGCGGTGAATTGGTACGGCGCCGACATCGACGAACTCGCGATCGCCGCGTGCGCGGTCAATAGCCACCTGTGGGGTCTTGGCCCCCGGGTGTTGTTGTGCGTGACCGACCCTCTGGCGGAGGCTGATTGGGAGCGCCGGGCCGAAGCGCAGCGCACTGAGGTCCTGAGCTTGACCGACGCCGTCCGACGCGACAAGCTCATGATCAACGCTGTTCGCCGTGTTCAGAAGCTCACCGAACTGGCCGGCGAGCACAATACAGCCGACGAAGACACCACGACCTAACGTCGGGCGTGCGCGTGGCCTGGTGCCGAACAGCGTCGCGGAAGTCAGCAGGCCGTCGTCAGGGGCACAACACCGGCGCCGAGTGTCGTTCGTAAAACGCGACAGGATCGACTGCGTGATGGTCCGTGTCGATCTGAAAATGCAGGTGTGGACCGGTGGATTCACCCCGATTTCCGACCTCGGCGACCGGCTGACCGCCTTGGACCTGTTGTCCAGGCTGCACGAAGTTCCGGTTGTTGTGACCGTAGGTCGTGATCACTCCGCCCGGATGTTGCACCCGGACCCACAAGCCATATCCGCTGGCGGGTCCGGAGTCGATGACGGTGCCATTGCTTGCCGCGACGATCGGCGTACCGATGGGTGCGGCGATGTCCTGCCCGCGGTGGACCTCGCCGCCGCGTGGGCCGAATCCTGAGCTGCATCGACCGTGAGTCGGCACGGTCCAGCCGCCGGTCTGCGCCTGCTGTTGCGCCGCCTTGTAGGCGTCGGCCTGGTCGAGAACTTTCCGGACGTACCAGTCAGCATGGTTGTAGGTGAAGATCGCGCCGTAGAGGTCGCGGGCGTCGCGTGCTCCGGAGTCGCACAGGTAGGCGGCGGCGGTATAGATCGCGTCGTGCGGGTTGTAGCGCGAGGGCGGAATGCTTCCCCCGGGCGGCGGCGGATGCTGGGCCACCACGGAGTCGAAGGTGGCTTGCAGGAACTGCATCGGCCCGCCGGCACCGGCGAAATTCGCCCCATCGTGGACACCGGGTGCGTTCAGGCGTCCGTGGTCGGTTTCCACTTTGCCGACGGCGGCCACGATGCTCCAGTCGAGCCCCGGGCAGGTGACTGCTGCCTGCTGGTAGAGGGCGAGGTAGTTGCCGGGGATGTCGGCGAGCGCGGCGGAGCTGGGTTGGCTGCTGGCCGTGTCGGCGGCGCCGAGGACGGCGGAGACGACTCCGGCCACGGCCGCCGTGATGATGGTGATCAGGGCGAAGATCGCGCTGATCGTGGCGATAGCGATCTTGGCCATGCACGCATCACTTCCGTGGGTTCCAGGTGAGATCGGCGGCCTGCCACGGCGGCATCGGTGCCGGCGAGCTGAGCCGTGGCACGAGGCCGGGCTCAGTGGTGGTGTCGCCGGTGTCCGTGAAGCTGGTCGGTGCTTCGAGGTGGGGCCAGGCTGAATTCAGATCAACCAGGCGGTGGCGGCCCGCCGCGGTGTGAAGCAGGGGCAGCCAGATGTCTCCGGCAGGGCTTCCTGCTGTGCGGAGGTGTTCGGCGGTGGTGGTAGCGACCGGGAGCGCGTGTCGTTGCGGATCAGTGCGCAGGTGCTCGGCGAGGTGGCGCCGGGCGTGGGCTTCCCGTACCGGGCCGGGGAACACCGCCAGCAGCGGGGTCACGATGTGGGTGGTAGACGCGAGGCTGGCGTAGCCGGGCAGCTTCGCGACGAACCGGGAGAGCTGGTAGCTGCCGGTGTCCCATTCGAGGAACCATTCGATCTCTCGTCCGGCTTCGTGCCAGCGGCCGTAGCCGTCGGGGCGGACGTGGTCGCCGAAGTGCCGGGTGCAGCGGGCTTCGGACCACCACGCGGTCATGGCCTGGTCTCGGGTGGTGTCGGCGAGTGCGCCGGTCAGCAGGGCGGCGAAGAAGGTGTTGACGCCCATGAGGTGGGTCAGCCGCAGGCTGTGGGCGATGCCGATCGAGCGTTCGTGCCGGAACTTCAGTTCTTTCGGGTCCAGCCCGTCTTCGTGGGCGAGGAGATGGGCGCCGGTGGTGTCGAGGACGTAGTGCATGGGTGCCCGTCCGCGGCCGATGTAGGGTTGGAAGCGGTCCAGGACCCGCCAGGCGTAGAGCTTCTGCAAGCGGTGGTTGGCGGCCCTGCGGGAACCTCCGAACGCGATCTCCGCGATATGCATAGAAGTCAGCACCTGGTGTTCGGCCAGGACCCGGGCCAGCCACCGATCCCGAGGGGTGAGGTGGGCGGCGACGTGGGCTTGATGCTCGGCGGAGGCCGCCAGGCGCAGCCTCGGCCGCTGCGGTATCGGGGCGCGCAGGTCGCGCTGCTGGTGATTAGCGAACATGATCGTCCTCCTGATGAGGTCAGGGGCGGGGAGGAACGCGGACGGCCCTGTAAGAGGACCGCTTTCGGAACGGGAGCTAGGCCGTGCGGCGGGCCCGACGCGGGTCGGTGCCGGTCGTGTCCGACGGCTCCCCGGAGTGGTCCTCGGCGGAGGCCAGCGGGCGAGTGTGTGCCGCGGCAACCGTGCGCACGGCCTTCGCGCGTCCGGGAATCGCGGGCGGCAGCGGTCGGGTGGTCACCGTGAACGGCTGGGTCTCTTCTCCGTTGACGACCAGCCGGGCGGCAGCGTGATAGACGCCGAGGTGTGCGAGGTCATGGTCAGATACCCGAGGCGCGGTGTGGCGGGCGAGCTCGCGCGCGTCCTCCGGGCCTGCGCTGAAGAAGATCTTGCTGCGGGCGTTGGTGGAGATCCCTTCCTTGAGATCTCGGGGAAGCTGCCCCAGGTGCTGATGTGCCAGCGTCATGCTCATCCGGTAGCCACGGGCTTCGGCGAGCATGTCCTCCATCGCAAAGGGGAGGTTCAGGAAGTTCTGCGCCTCGTCGACGTACAGCCCCGCATCACGGCGTTCGCGTTGGGGCAATGCGGCGCGGGCGGTCGTGGCCTGCCAGACTCGCGCAACGATCAGCGACCCGAGCATCCGGGTGGTGTCCTCCCCAAGGCTCCCTTTCGGGACGCGCACCAGGCACAACCCACCGTCGAGCACGCCTGACAAGTCCACAGTGGAGGGTCCGGCGGCGATGGCCTTGACCACGAAGGGCCTCAGCAGGAACGCACGGAGCTTGTTCAACAGCGGTGCGGTCGCCTGGGCGCGAGACCCGTCGGAAAGCTGGTCGTACCAGTCCCAGAATCCCCGCAGGGTCGGATCGTCGGCGACTCGCTCCCGGTGCCGTGCTCGGGTGGCCGGGTCGGCGAGCAGGGGCGGCAGCGTGGCCAGGGTCGGAGTGTCCGAGGCGGCCCGCAGAGTCAGGCACCCGGCACGGAGGATGTCCTCCGTGCGCGGCCCCCACGCCGAGGAGAACACCCGGGAGAACACCGACACCACGTTGTCGACCGCGGACTCTTTCGGTCCCTCCAGGGGGTTCAGGCATGGCGTCGGGCCGCGGGAATCAGCATCGAAAAGCACGACTTTGTCCGCAGCATGCTCGGGAAGTCGCTGCATTACATCGGTGATCAAGTCACCTTTGGGGTCGATGACCACCGCTCCGCGGCCGTGCTCGGCGTCAGCGAGGATCATCCGCGCCATCATCGTGCTCTTGCCGCTGCCGGTCGCGCCGAGGATGTGCAGGTGGTGCCGGGCGTCGGAGACCTGCAGTCCGACCGGGCGGGCGTGGCCGGTGTCCGAGATCCCGACTGGGCGGATCAGCTCGCCCTCGGTCGGCGTGTTCGGCGGCGGAGGCACCGCCCGTGCCCCGGCACGGGCGACACCCGGCACTGCCTCATCGGTGGGCAGGTGAGCCACGGCCGCCAGCTCCGGCACCGACAGCAAGTCCCCCTTCCACAAACGCCGGCGCACCAAGGCGCGCACGGGTTTGTGCAGCCGTCGGCGGCGGAAATGGTTGTGTTCGGTGAACCCGGAAAACGCACTCGCGATCGCGTGCGCGCGGCCCCGAACCTGCTCGCGCACGCGCGCGACCTGCTCGCGCGGCGTGTCGATCGGCACCGTCGTGGACACGCCGTAGCGGATCAGCGTCTCCCACTGCGCACCGCGCTGTTTCCCGACGATCGCGCGGTTCTGCGCCTGGAACTCCAATGAGGTCTGCGGATCGAGCTTCGGATGAGCGCCCGAGGACTTCGTACCCGACGGGCCCGGTGTGATCAGGTCGATGAGTCGGCCGGGCAGGTGCGTGGAGCGTCCGGCGTTGAGATGGCGAGCGGCCCGCCGCGCCTGTTTGACCCGGCGGCCGGTCACGGGCCGGGCCAGCACCTGCACACACGCGGCGTCGTGCACCCCGAGCCCCACCGGCGCGCCCAGCAGTGCGCGGATCGGGTCGGCGTCGAAACCGGTGCGGATAGGCAGCGCCTCCGACCGTGCCAGGCGCAACGTGCCTCCGGTGACCACGTGACGGCATTCCGCTGCCGGTGCTGCGGGCAGCGGCGGGCCCGCTTCGGCGGTATTGGTGTGTGCTCCGGGCCAGGCCGCTTCGATGGCCCGCTCGACCATGCCCGGCGGCACCGTGCCCGGAACCCACAACCGCAACTGAACACTGTCCTGCCCGAACACGTACTCCCAGACCAGGTGCGGTTGCCCCGAAGTCAGACGTTGCACCATCGGCCGGACGAGCCCGACCAGGTTCGACCACACCGCTTCAGCACCATCGGCATCGACGGCAGGCGGCGCCAGGATCGTGACAACCCGAGACCGCTTGTGCAGCGCGCCCTGGCAACGCAGGAACCACCACCGGTGCAGGACTCCCAGTCCTGTCGCCACGAGCACGATCGCGGGGACCGCGAGCAGCCCCCAGGTGTGCAGCCACAACCAGACCTGACCGAGCACAGCCTGCACGGCACCCCACGGATCGGTCAGCAACCTCCCCAACGGGCTGTCCGTGACGGAAGAGCTTGCGGCATCCATGCGAGGGAATCTCCATGCCATCGAGCGAGACGCCATCGGACGCGGAATGATCACGCGGCGCTCCCCTCGGACTCCGGTCCCCGGCGACCCCGAGCTGACGGGGCACTGCTGATCGAACGAACGACCGCGTCTCCGCGAGAACGGCGGTGCGCGTCGACTTCGGCCTGCCACTCCGAAAACCGACGCCCAGCAAGCTTCTTGAGGAAGTGCGGGATGTTGTTCGCGGGAACACCCACCAGCTGCGGACCGAGCACGGCGAGGAGGTCTGAGGCTTCCTGCGACGACCAGCCTGCGTCGCCGATGGCCTCGGCGTCCGGGAACACATCGGCCACCCGATCGACCGCGGGGTCCAGCAGCGCGTCCTGCGTTCCGCCGAAGCTGTAGACCCACAAGAAGTTCTCCGGCGCGTCCGGCTCCACCATCGCCTTGAACCGCTGCACTTCCTTGGTATAGGCGTAAAAATTGACTTCCGGGCGCGCCCGCATGATCCGCAACCAGGCGCAGAGGTAGTCATCACTGAAGAAATCACCGGCGTCGTGCACCCGGATCCAGCCACCCCGGAACTTCGGCCCGGCGAGCTCGGCGAGCATGGCCAGCTCCCACCCGGCCAGATCATCGAGCACGAACCGCAGGTTCGACTCGTGCTTGGCCCGAACCGCTGGCCAGGTGTAGGTGCCGAACCGGGCGTAGCAGACCTGCCTGCAAATCCCTGCCGCAGGACAGGTGTTGTAGGTGCGGCCATCGGGCAGGCGCCCCGCCCAAGCGGGCAGGGACCAGTTGTGCACGCCAATGGCGCGCATTTCGCGATTCTGGGTGAGCAACCGGCGCGGACGTCCGGAAGAGGAAGGGCCTTGGGCAGTCGAAGACATACGTGTCCTCCGCAGGAAGGTGAAGAATTTAAGAAGGGCGACAGCTTCGCAGTGGATCGGCTGCGTGAAAGGCGGCTTCGTTCCTACGCCGGGTCGTCTTCAGGGCACGGCGGAAATGTGTCGTCGGGCGGGAGGTCGTCGGAACATTGATGCTGGCGACGGTGGCGGTGGTGGTCGAAGTTGACGACATTGCTGTGGACTCCGTCGGTGTCGGCAGTGCCGTGCTGGGCGTCGTCAGGGTCATGTCGGCGGCGGACGTAGCGCGCGCAAACGCCGACGAGCGCACGCACGCCGAAGACGACGACAACGCCAGTGAGGTATCCGGCGATCGTGATCACCGCGCAGACCAGCCAGAACGCCGCCAACACTCCCGTCACCAAAGCGAGCACCGAGTGGAAGTTGTCTGCGAGGGCGTTGAGAACGGAGCTGGAATCATCCTGATCGACCGCCGTAGTAGCAAACGATGAATGCATAGGCCATCCCTCCCTGTTCGCTTCAGTCATCAAGAAGAAGGTCGTGAGGGCTGCCGAGATCGGCGAATTCGCTTGTCGTGTCCGTGAAATCTGGCAGCGAAGCCAGTTCGGCGGGGTCGGTCGTGATCAAGGCGTGCTCGCCATCGGAGGCGATGGCTTGCAGAGCGACTCGCTGTGTCCCCGCCGACAACAAGCCCTGTCCCGTCCCAGCTGAGAGCAGGAATTGCCGTTCCCCTTCGGAGAGGGCGAAGGTGCGGACGATGTCGTCGATGGCTTGGGGTGCTTGGCGTAGCAGGATCTGGGTGGCGGCGTTGGCGATGATGGCCTTGCCGAGGTCGGTGCCGAGGACGTCGCCGACGTCTTGGGTGGCGACGGTGAGCCCGCACCAGTGTTTGCGGGCGGATTTGGCCATGCGCCACAGGAATTCGGCTCCGGCTTGCTGTTGCATGAGCAGCCAGGCTTCGTCGACCACGCACAGCCGCGGGCGTCGAGTGGCGGGGTTGGAGATTCGGCGCCAGACCGCGTCGAGGGTCAGCAGGGTGCCGGCGGGTTTGAGTTCGTCGGGCAGGTGACGCAGCGAGAACACCAGCAGGTGCCCTTCCGGCGGTGCGGTCGTGGGGCCGTCGAACAGGCCGCGGAAAGCGCCGTCGGTGAACGGTTGCAGCCGGGTGGCCAGCCCGTCGGCGGTGTCGTTTCCGAGGTGGGCGAGGACGGTGCGCAGGTCGGAGAGCAGTGGTGCGGGTCGGGTCCAGGTTCGGGGGTCGTCGGTGATTCCGGCCTGCTGGTAGGTCGCCGTGGCGGCGTGGTCGAGCACGGCCCGTTCGTCAGCGGTCAGCGGCTGTCCGAACAGGACGGGAAGCAGGGTGTGGAGGAACAGACTGCGTCGGGTGACCGCGTCGGCCGGTACGGAGCGGCGTCCGTCCGGGCGGGTGTGGATCGGGAGGTCGAGGGGGTTGAGCCGGACACCTTCGGCACCGAGGGGGAAGTAGGTGCCGCCGACCGCGTCAGCTAGGCGGGCGTATTCGTCTTCCGGGTCGATGATCGCGATCTCGACGTCCCGGTACAGGCTGCGCAGTGCTTCGAGCTTGACGAGGTAGGACTTGCCGGCTCCGGATCGGCCGAGGATGACGGAGTTGTAGTTCTCGCAGGCGAAACGGTCCCAGTGCACCAGGCCCTGGCTGCCGAGGTTCCAGCCGTAGAGCACTCCGGCCGCGGTCGAGGCGGAGGTGGGATCGGGCGGGGGTAGGTCCGGGCTGGTGAACGGGAACGCGGCGCTCAACGCCGCGGTATCGAAGGTGCGGGTCATCTGGATTTGGTCCAGGCCCATCGGCAATGCCGTGATCCACCCTTGGAGGCTTCGGTAGGTGGTGGGTTTGGCGTCCATGAGCAGGCTCGCGGTCATCGCGCGTAGTGCGCCGATCTCGTCGACGAGTTCCTGCTCCGAGGTGGCGTGCACGGTCAGGTACAGGCCTGCGCGGAACAGGCGTCCTTCGCCGCGGGCGAGCCGGTCGGAGAGGTCGTAGGCGTCCTCGGTGGCCGCGTCGACCTCCGGGTCTTGCAGGCGGCCGTGCGCGGCGCCGTGACGGCGGCTGGATTCGAGCTTGCCGAGCTGTTTGCGCAATCGGTCGGCGGCGATGCGGGGGTCGATGGGTTCGATGTGCAGCGACACGTCCAGCCGGCCCGGGTAGGTCAGCAGTGGTTGCAGCCAGCCCGGATGGACCTCTCGTGGGTAGCCGGCCACGGCAAAGGAGGCGACCCAGTCGTCACCGATCTGCAAGTGCCGGGGATGTACCTCGATGGCGTCCGGGGCGAAGGCACTCGCCGCCGCGGGCTGGTGCCGGTGCTTGTTACGGGTGATCACGCAAAGTCCTCCTCGGTGTCGGGGCCCCAGTCCTGGCCAGTGGATGTGGTGATGACCTCGCCTGCGCTCGCCATCTCTGCCGACGGCGGCAGCGGGCTGTCGGGATTGGTGGCCGCGGTCAGCACTGCCGTGGCCTGACCGGTGTCCAGTGGGGTCACGTGGATGCCCGCGGACATGAGCAGTTCGGTGGCTTCGTTCATCCGCCGCAGCAACCGCGAGCCCGCCGCGCGGCGGGCTCCTTCCAGCCGCTGATCGCCGCTGCGTGCACGGTCGGGGCGGTGCCGGGTCCGCGAGTCCTGTCCGGTGGTGCGGACCGGCTCCCGGATCACCAGCAGGATCTGGCGGCGCAGCAGCTCGGACTGCTGGCCCAGGTGGGCTAGGTAGTCGGCGTGATCCAGCGCCGCGGACTCCAGCGCAGGGTGCGGAAGCCCCGCAGCGCGTTCGCGGAGCTCCTCGATCTGGCTGGAAAGGTCCAGTCGCTGAGCGCGGACGAGGAGTTGCACCCCCGCACCGAGGCTGTGCAGGTATCGGCCGAATGCGGCGGTCAGCGCGTCCTGCTCAGCTGGTGTCCGCAGCGCGAAGTTCACCGTCGAGCACGCGGCCACCAAGGCCACACCGTCGTCGCCGAGATCGATCAGGCCCGCTTCGCCGATACCGTGGGCGGGCAAGTCGAGCCCGCCCTCGGCGACGGCTTCGTGTCCGTGGGCCACCTCGGATAACCACTCCGGCACTGCGGCGGGGCCGGGCCCGGCCGCGACTCGGCGGCGCGGTCGCCATCGCTGCCGGAGAGCGGCCAGCAGCAACCGGTCCAGGGCGACGCCGTCGCGGCGCACCGTGACCAGCGTGGTGATCGCGATGCCGATCGGCACGGCGACCAGGACGTAGGCGATCACGGGGATCAGGGCGCGGGTGGCGTACCAGCCGCCGTAGAAGATCAACGCGGTGACCACCATGACGGCCACCTGCCGTGCGGTGAACCCGGCCAGGATCCGGTCCTCCCGGTCGACATCCGCCGGGATGCGCACACTGTTGGTCATGGCTTTTCACCACCGTTGTCCGGAAGGTTCAGGGGCAGTACCTGCTGACGTTGGTTTCGCGGCGGTTCTGGGGGTGGCGGGGGTTCGGCCCGGGGCGAGCGGCGCGGCGGTGGCTTCGGGACGCCCGGCAGGGCGTACTGGCCGTGCTTGTCCGGGCGGATGCCCTTGTACGCCGGCGGAGTATGGGGCCGGGTCCGGCGGGGTGGCCGCGCTTTCGCACCGGAGTGAACCTGTCCGTCCCGCCGCACCAACGCCTGTTGGCCCGGCACCTGTGATGAGGTCGTGCGTGGTTCGGGCGGCTGCTGTTGCCGAGCCGCGTCAGGGGTGGCTTGGCCGGTGAACCGGCCGACCAGCGGCAAGTGGTGTTGCTCGCCCGGTCGCACGGTTGTTGGCAAAGCGCCCGGCTGCCCTGGACGCGGCGGGTACGCCTGCGGACGCGCCCTACCCGACGCGGTGAACAAACTCGGGTGCCCCGTAGTGGTCCGGGGCGGATCGGTCGCCGGTTCCTCGGAGAAGGGGCGTCGGCTTGTGTGGTCCGGGTCGTGGCGGGCGTGGATCGGCAGCATCGTCTGCTCACCTGGATTTGTGGTGTGCCGTACGGCTCCCGGATGCAGTTCCGGCGGCAGCGCAGAGGTTTTCGGTTCCCCGCTGACGGTGAACAGCGCTTGCTGCTTTCCCGCATTCGCAGACGGCTTCTTTTTCGGGGACGTAGTGCGGGACGCGTAGCGTTGATGCGGCGGCTTCGGCAGGCGCCCTCGCTTCATCCCCTGCAACGGAAGCATGTACTGCCCCGACGAATCCGCGCGCGAGCGAGCGTAAGGGTCGGGCGGCTCGGCGTGGTCCGGCCCGGCACGCGACCTGGAGGATTTACGTTTTCCTCCGCTTCCCGCGCCGAGAAGCCCGAACGTCTTGTACGCGATAAGACCCCGAACGAGTCCGCCGACGAGCGAACCGCCTCCGCCTCGGATCGAACCGAGCACCCAAAAGGGTATTTTGATCAACACATAACAGAGCGCGAGCGCTACTAAGAATTGAATCACAGCACACCTCCTGGATATGTCAGCCGAACAGGGTGATGCCGCCAGGCCAGAAGAAGAATCGGATCGCGACCACCAGAGCGAGTGATTGAGCCACCTGGATCGCCATGACACCGGCGAATGCCTTCCACCACCACCGCGCGACCCCCTCTGTCTGCGGCAGCGCGTGACACATCAGCAAAATGGGAGCAGCAGCTAACAGAATGATGGTCAAGGTGATTCTGACGATGTAGGTCAGCATCACCACGATGAGCATGACGAGCAATGCAAGAGCGATGAACAGAACGAACACTCCGCCGCCGTCGAGATCCTTCATCAACGTGTCGCGCATCGCGCGACCCGCCACCTCCGGGCTCAACTGCTCGCCGAGCACTGCCCGCGAGAGAGCGTTGCCCAATTCGATGATCTTGCCACCGAAGAACAGCGATAGATTGGCAGCCAGGAACCCGACGATGACTTTCGGGAGGATTTCTTTGATGGAATGCCTGGCGTGCAGTGTCTCGTGGGCCATGACGATGATTCCGGCGACCATGACGAGGGCGGAGTAGGCGATGAGGACGATGTGCTGCGAATTGGCCCAGATCTGTCCCATGACAGGTAATTGATCCAGCTGAGGCGTCACCAGCACTGAGTCCGCAAGCAGGTCCAGCAGGCTGTTCAACCCGGGTGTGACCAGATCGCGGAAAAATGCTTCGATCGCATCCGACACGCAGGCCGGGATGTCGGTGAATCCGCACGATGACTCCTCACCCGGCGGATGACCGGGGTCCGTTTGGTCTTCGGATGGCTGGCTCGCCGGAGGAACGGGGACGGGTTGAGGAATGCAACTCGATCCCTGGCACGGCGGGGCGGGGGCCGGTCCGGACGGAGCAAATGGAGACGGAACTGACTGGGCGCTCGCAGCACCGGTGAAAGCCGTTCCCGCTTCCACGGCGAGCACGAGCACGGCGGCCACCACGGCGACAACGCGGCCCCAGCGATGGCCCGCCGGTGCGGTGGAGGATGCGGTGGCCAGCATGGGCTCAGGCCCCCACGATGCCGCGCAGGATCTCCACGACGAGTGGAGCCAGCGCCGCCAAGGCATAACCGAACCCCGCGCTCTTGAACGCCTGTTTGGCCTTCTCGATCTCACCCGGGTCACCGGCGGCGAGCACGTAGCGAACGCCGCCAATGGTCAAGAAGACCGTGGCCAGCAAGGCGAGAATCCCCATCAACCAGTCGCGGATGTTGTTGAGGACGTCGTCGATCGTGCGAGCCAGCGCCACCACGTGAGTGGTCTCGGCGGCCGCGGGCATCGACAACGCCAGCCAGCCAGCCGCGGCGAGTCCGGCGACCAGCAGCAGCCGGGGGCCGCCACGTAGGTAGCAGCGTGAGGTAGGTGGGAAGCGCATCAGAGAGACCTCCAGGGAGCGCGTACGAAGCAGCGGGAGCACGAGCGGGCAGGGCTCACCCACGTCCCTGAAGTCCGGATTTCGGGACCTGATTCGCCAGCTCACCCCCACCCTTTTTCGCTACTTTCTGTGACCGGAGCTCGTTGCCGGCCGTCTCGCGGGAGGGCTGACACGCCGTGGCCGCAGCCCCCGTGGAGTCGTCGTCGGGGCTGATGTCGGCTTCGGCAAGCCAGGCGGCGAGTCGGTGTTCGGCCTTGGCCCGACGCTTCGAGAGGGTCTTGTAGGACAGGTCCGGCGGGCGGGACCAGTCGGCCAGCTTGATGCCTTCTAACCGGGTCGCGCCGATCAGCTCGGCCTCGGTCCGGGTCAGGACCCCGGCCTCGACCGCCCGAACCAGGACCAGATCCGGATGCCCGGACGGGGAGGCGGGTTCGCTGGTGTGCACTCCCGGCGGCTTCGGAGTCGGCCCGTCCAGCCCGTCCAGCAGGGCCCGGTGCCCCGCGCGGTAAGCGGCCCACCGCAGCCGGATCGTGATCCGGCCTTCGGCAAGATCCACGGTCCGCAGTGCGTCGAGGAACCCACGCAGTACCTCGGCATGGATGTCGTGGGGATCGTCGGCGTAGCGCTCGGTCAGCCGGGCCGCCAGCGCAGTCAGCATCGGCAGTGCCAGCCCGACCGCCGTGATCGTCCACGTCCCGCCTTCGACCCGGACACGGCTGATCACGTGCGCCCACACCTGGTCCCACACACGGCGCGGGCAACCCTGCTCCAGAAGCAGATCGCGGAGTTCGTCAACCGGGATCTCACGAGCGGGAAGACGATCGAACAGGCGGCCGTCCACGACCACCGGATGATCGCCCGCGGTCAGCCACCCGAACGCCACACGGGCGGCGTCCAGCGAGTTACCCGGCCACTCTTCGTACTCGGTATGTGCAGGGAGAGCCATCGCCCAGCTCCTCTCGAACGACGATTGATGACGCCGCCGAGAAGGCCAGGCGCAAAACAGCGCAGCGCACGGTTCCGCACTAACACGACACTAAAACGATCTTCTTGTTTCCGAGCGAACAGATCGTCTTCTGATCGATTTCGAGATCGCACACTAGACGAACAGCGAAGCCGTGCGCAGCGGCGTTAGCCACGGGCTGTTCGTTGTTGGCACCCCGCCTGACCGAACAGACATGACAAGAAAAAGAATCTTGAAAAAGCTCCGAAGCGATCTTGCACCGGCCACGTCGGCCTGCGTTGGATCCCCGGCCACCGGGGCGGTCGTCGATCTCCCTCAGTTCTGGCCAAGAACAGTCCTCGGGCCAGCGCGCCCGAAGCTTTTGTGACGTTGAGTGCCCGCTCTGGTTCAGGACGAGAGGGAAAAATCTTGGAGCTCGGCGGCGAATTGAAGCCACTTCTTCGGACTTCAGGGACGTCCTTGGTTAGACCGACCGACCACCGGAGCATGCCGATGTCCACGGTCCCGATCCCGGAGCTCCCGCCTCCTGACACCCCCGCCGGCCACCGACCGAACCCTCGCTCTGGACCGATCCGCGCGCGGCGACGCGAGCTCACCGAACCGCCGGTCTCGGCGACGGTGCGGCTGTGTCTGGTCGACCCCGCCGCAGACGGCGACGAGATCATGACCGCCACCGTCTCGCTGATCACCACGACCTACACCGCACCCGGCGACCGGATCATGTTCGCCCCCCCCCGGCACCCCAGCGGCTGATGCGAGCCGGACGCGTCGCGACCGGCTCGTGGAGTCCGTCTTCCGACTCGGCCGCAGCGCCCCCGCCGTCCCAGACGTCCGGTCCCACAGCGATCACGAGCACGCCACGACGGTCGGGGATCTGCCGTGGTCTTCGGGGTCCGAATCCGGACTCGGACCACAGTCCGGCGACGCGATCGCCCCTGTCACGAAACCGACCACCCGGCGATCGTCCGGTCCGGGTTCTGACGGTGTCGACGTGATCATCGCGGGCTGGGCCAAGCCGCCCGCAAGCCCGTTCGCGATGGCCGACTTCACGCCTGTTCTGACTCTCGACGGGATCGTCGTCGTACTGACAGGTAGTACCCAGGACAGCTCGCAGGCTCTCCACGCGAAACAGCTGTCCCGTGCTGCGGCGCTCGCCGGATTGCTGTTGACCGACCGGCTAATCCTGGTTCATCCCCCCGCCGTGCATCGGGACGCGATGCGGAGTCGGACGATCGACTTCCGGCGGCCACCGCCGTATCCACACCACCGCCTCGGTGTTCCGCCGCTCGACCCCGCTACCGCAAGCCCGCCACGCCTAAGACCGCCTTACGTCACGGCAGTGTCCTGGACACCGGCTCCACCGCTCTCGCCCGGCAGGTCATCCCTGCCTACACCGCCCCTGGAGAAGCCGCCTGCTTCACGAGACGATCGAGATTCCGCGAACCCTTCCCCTGCGAATCGACGGAACGCGTCGTTGACTACCTGCATAACGGGATAACGCATGGCAACCACCCCGACACAGACGCAGTACAGATAGCGTACGCCGCCAACCACGATCAGCGATTCGCATTTACTTTCCTTTGATCACGACATCGCCCACTTCCGGTGGAGCACCGGTGAACTCTTCCATCCCCTGAGTTCACTTGAAACCTACTGGCTCTACCTACCACACAGATTCCTTCTGAAACAGAAGAATCAGTCAGCGCCAAACGAGCCACCAGCAGGACCGACACAACGAGGGACGTTGATCTACAGCGAGAGGAGTTCGATAAGGAAACAGAGCTTTGGTTCAGTTAACGGTTACGAGAGTGGAGCTACTGGATGAGAAACGGTGAACCCGCCCCGCGGCTACGTCCCGAGGTCGTCGGGCCGGCCGAGACCGACTCATATCATCAGGGCGTCGACCGAATCGCTACGGTGACGTGCTGGATAGGAGACAAGGATGCTCGAGCACGCACTCTTCCCCTTCCAGAGCGCCGGCCACGGTCTCGTGGCGGACCAGTGCAATATCGGATCGCAGCTGTGGATCACCGAGGGAGGATGGCGGAAGCGTCGCTGATGCGACTGCTCGGTTGGGGCCCGGGCGAACAGGTCGAGGTCGTCGAGAAGTCCGGAATCGTGCTCGTACACCGTCACCCGCGGGGATCTTCAAGCCTGACGCGCCGAGGCCACGTGCAGCTCCCTCTCGCTACCCGCCGGTGGTGCGGCGTGGACGCTGGAGACCGGCTCTTGCTTGCCGCTGTGCCGGATTTCGGTGTCTTACTCGTGCACACCATGGCGGCGTTGGACGACATGGTTCGTTCCTTCCATTCGACGCTGCGTCGAGACGACAAGATATGACCGACCGACGATGGAATTCTGATTCAGCCCCAGCTGGGGCGTCCGAGATTGAGGTGGCGCGGGTCCTGCTAGCGCGACTGGGGGTCAGTCCGGCCGCGCTCCTGGCAGAGGAGTCCAGCGGCACTCCCCCACCGAGTTTCGCCGAATACGTACCGGCGGTGGCCGAGGCAATGCGAGAGGGCACGCGTCGGGCCTACGGCCCGTACTGGACTCGGATCGTGGAGGCGTGGGGTTCGCGACGGCTGGACGAGCCGACCGCGATGGACGTGAAGCACTTGGCCGAGCAGGTACGACGCCGAGCGGTGGTGCGCCAGAACAGCAGAGGTGGTCGGGGTGCGGCCGAGCATCTCATCTCAGCCTTGCGGTGCGTCTATCAGCACGCGGTGGCCGACGGACTTATACGGGCCAGCGAGGATCCCGCTGTGCGGGTACCGAAACCACGCCGACTTCCCAGCACACGACACGCGTTGCCGGATGCACGGGTGCGTGAGCTGCACAGGGTGGCTGTACGAACGGGAAATGATCCTGTGTTGGACGGTCTTCTGCTGCGGCTGCACACCGAGACAGCGTGCCGGCGTGGCGGTGTGCTCGCGCTGAGGCCGAAAGACCTCGATCAGGATCAGTGCCTGATCCTGTTGCGCGAAAAGGGAGATACGCATCGGTGGCAGCCGGTCTCGCCGACGCTGATGCTCCAGTTGCACCGGCACGCGACCGAGCGTGGTGTGACCGAACCAGGTGCGCCGCTGCTGCGGTACCTCGGAGGTAAGCCGCTCACCACCCGCCGCTACGACTACCTATGGTCGCGGCTGCGGGCGGATCTACCATGGACCCGTGCACATCAGGTCAGCACACACTGGCTTCGCCACACGACGTTGACATGGGTGGAGCGACATTTCGGCTACGGGGTGGCCCGGGCGTTCGCAGGGCACAACGACAGCCGCGGGGCCGGGGTGACCGCGACCTACATCCGCGCCGACATCACCGAAGTGGCCAGCGCGCTCGCGGCGCTGAGTGGTGAGGACCATCCCCTCGCTTCCACCGGATGAAACTACCCGCAGCAGCATCGAGCCGACGGACAACGCTGGAGCCGCAGGCAACGGCCTCACCCCGCTTCCCCGGTCTGCCTATCCGTTCCTCGGGAACGCGACGACCGTTTACCAGCCAATCGCACCAGCGTTGGCCAGCTCAGAGGACGCCTGGGTACGGCTAGCCGGGGCTTCCCTCTTGGTGAGTGGCGAGGGACGCCATCCTTTTCCATACGCTCCACGAGGTGCTTCCGGGTCCCTGGACGGGGCCAAGCGCTAGCACTGAGCATCCACGCCCGAAGAGCAGGACAGGGATCAACCCGTGCGCCTCGGACGGGTGAGGCCTTTCGTGCCTAGGCGGTCGCCAACTCGGGTCGTACGGTCGCGTCGGGATCAGCTGGAGGTGTGCGGTGCCCGACAAGCCGGAACGAATGACTGTCCGTGAGTTCATCAACCTGGCACGAGAGGGCCGGTTCGACGTACTGGAGTTCCAGCGGATCTTCAGTCGGGATGCGATGTGGGTTCGGCATTTGATCGACTCCTTGCAGCGGGGTATCCCAATCAATTCAGTGCTCATGTGGGCACCGGACAGTGGTGCTGCACCGTCCTCGGGTCGATACCGGAAGCAGTCGGATGCGCCATGGTGGATAGTCGACGGCCAGCAACGAGGCGCGGGGATACTGGCAGCGTTCAGTATTACCCCGGACTGGATGCCGGAGGATCTGTGGAGCGCATGTGGTGGCGATCGGCTGGAGGTGACTCTGACGGTGAACCGTCAGGGACGAGTGGTCATCGCCGAAGGTCGACACCGCGGGCCGCGAGTATCACTAGCGGAGCTTCTGGTTGCCAGTGACGACAACGCACTTCCTACAGCGCTTGCAGAGAGGGGTTTTCCTACGACCGGCAGCACGCTGGCGCTGGAGTTCGACCACTTCCTGGAAGCCTTGCTGCATGCGCAGTTGCTGCTGGAGTGGTTGCCGGACGATATTGATGACCCTTTCCTCGCGTTCAAACGGCACAACAGCCGGGCGACCCAGCTGTCGTTAAAGCCGGAAGACGGGGAGTTGTCCTTGCTGACAAGGTGCTTCGGCCCGTTGCAGCGGGACTATGTCGACCCCGTCGTCGACGAGGCGGTGGCACGGCATCTCGGCAAGACTTTCACTCGCAAGCGGATCAACAACGCACTGCAACTTATGCTGCCGGCCGATCAGCGCAAGCTGAATGCTGCGCGGGCTGATGCGGAGACTGTCGGGGACGCCGCCGAACGGATTCGTCAGGTCTGCCCCGTCGTGACTTGATACCTCCACGAACACGGCCTCGTACACGACGAGGCCATTTCCGCGCCTGCCGTCGTAGATGTGCTGATGGCGCTCTTCGATCATGTCCCGTACGCCAGCACTGACCTGTTTCCGATGCGTTGGATCGCACATGTTGCAGCGGGGAACCTGTTTTTCGGCCGTCCCAGCACCGCACACGACACGATGAACGCGGTTCTCAACGGTGGTTCCTATGAACAGATCCAGGCAGAGGTCGCCGCGCTGGTCCCACCAGGTCGGCCCGCCCCGTTCACCGTGGAACGCCTGCACCCTACTTCAAAGAAGAGGGCGAGCTTCGGCGCGAACGGAACCCTGTTCGGCTTGGCGAGCGCACACCCCGTGGGCGCCATGCGCGATTTTGCGGTCGACGACGTTTGGTACCCGAGCCCGCGCATGCGGCTCCATGCCCTGTGCGAGAACCACATTCCACGCCTAATGCCGCACTACACGTTCATGACCGACACGGCCGCCGAGATCATCGCCAGCCATGGCGGATGGACCTACGAAGCCGTTGAAGAGCTGAAACCCGACGACGACACGCTGACCGCGCACTGTCTGCTTCCGCCACCGCGTCGTCTCCAGTCTGATGAGGTGGCCAGCTGGCTTCAGGAAAACCGGACACCCCTGCTCGCCCACAGGATCGACGTCTTCCTCGAAGAGGTCGGGCCACTCCGAGACGACCCTGACGCAGTGGCAACGCTGTGAGCAAGTGAGAGGGGGCGAGTGGTGAAAGAACCGCGGCACCCCGGTCACCAACTCGTTCTTGTCAACGAACCCGGTACTTCGATCGGCGGCGGACTCACACAGTCGCTGAAGTCCTACGCGCAGCGTAAGCGGAGTCCGATCACGCTCTTCACCGGATACGTCAGCGTTCGAGGTCTAGTCGAGATCCTTCCTGCGCTCCACAAGCTCCGTCGTGCGCGGGTTCCGATCAGACTGCTGTGCGGGGTAAGCCAACCTGACGACGTGGCGATCTTGTTGGGGCTACCCGGAGTTGACCACGAGTCCGACCTTGACAGCCTACTAGACAAGGCGAACTCGGTTCTGCACACGGAGGTCAACCACATTCCGATCTCCCGGCAGCGCGGCATGGCTCTGCTGGAACTCGCGAGCCTGCTGGACTCCGAGGCGATCGAGTGCCGCCGAGAAGAAAGCCGCATGATGCACGCAAAGGGCCTGCTGCTGCCCGACACATGCGAAGCGATCCTTGGTTCCGCGAACCTCACGGTCTCCGGCGCCCGATGGAACCGGGAAATGGCCGCGTACGTAGAACCCGCAGCCGCACCGGTCGTCCAGCGCCATCTCGAGGAGTGGTGGAACGAGGCCGTGCCCTACGACCTCGCAGCCATCATCCAGAGGAGATTTGCTCCCTACCGACCGGAGCTCATCTACCTGACCATGCTTTACCACGTCTTCGGCGACGAGGTCGACCACCCGTCAGAGCTCAGACTCACCGGATGGCAACGCGACGGTGTCGCCAAAGCCCTTCAGATCATTAACAAGACCGGTGGCGTCCTCCTCTGCGACGACGTGGGACTCGGAAAAACCGACGAAGCACTTGCGATCGCCCTGCACGGCGTCGAACGGCGGTGGGGGCGCGTCCTGATCGTGTGCCCGGCGAATCTACAGCAGATGTGGACGGACACCTTCCAGAAATGGCCGGTGCCGTTCACGGTCATCAGCTACGACAAGCTCGTCCGTGAAGTGCTCGGAGACACTCAAACCGATAGCGACGACCGGTGGGTCGACTACGGCTTGATCATCTGCGACGAGGCGCACCACCTGCGTAACCCGGAACGGCAACGTGTAGCCGCGGTACGCGAAGTCCTGAAGAGCCGGAAGCCTCGGCCACGGATCGTCCTTTTGACGGCGACACCAGTCAACAACAGCTGCTTGGACCTCTACGAACTACTCTGCCTGGCCGATCCGACCCTGGAACCCCATTGGGCGCCTGTCAAAGCAACGACATACAAGCGCGCGAGGGGCAGGTCCGGGCTCGGCAAGCGATTGTTTGCTGTGTGCCGAAATCCCTTGAAACATGATCCTGGCGGGGAGCTCATGAGGGACTTCTATCAGAGACTGGACACCCGGATGGTCCGCCGCAGCAGGTCTCTGATCACCATGGAGTACCCGGACAGTGCGACTCGGTTCCCGCGCCGCAACCACGATCCCCTCCACTACTACGTCCCCGCCGACTACCGCCGACTGCTCGGCGACGTCTTGGACGCACTCGGCGCGGGAACCCTGCCAGATGCTCAACGGCAGCTGCGCGAGCTTCGCGGACCACGTCGCCGAGTCCCGCCGCTGACGCTGGCGGCTTATCGAACCGAGGAATACTGCAGGCACGCGGCGTCCAAGCGTGTTCCTCTGGCCCCGTTCATCAAGTGCATGCTGCTCAAACGACTTGAATCGTCGCCGGCGGCCTTCGCCAGCACCACCTTGCGCCTCGCCCACCGGATCAGACTGCTGCTGCACTACCTCGACCAGGGATGGGTCGTCACACCGAGTCCCGAACTGGGTCGCCGCCTCACCAAAGCGTTCACCACCGGCGTGCTGGATGAAGAGCAACTCGACAACGAGGACGAAACTGCCGTCGACGTTCTCGACCGGATGATCAACGAGATCGACGACGACGATCGGCAACCAGCAGCGAACTATGACGTCGAGCGCCTCCGTAACGACCTCGCGCACGACTTGAAGGCGCTCTCTCGGATGGCTCGGTCCGCTCGCCGTGCGGCGGCTGACGATCCGAAATTCGCCGCTTTCCACAACCTGCTCCGTCACATCGCCCGGAAGCATCCTGGCGAAAAGATCCTCGTGCTGACCTGCTCGCGCCGCACGGCGGTCGACCTCGACGCCAAACTCGACAACGCGATCAAGCAAGACCCGGAACTGGCCGTATTCGAAGGTCGAATGGCCACTGCCGCTCCAGAGAAGCCTCTGGCCAAGGGTGCCCTTCTGCACACCCTGGCTCACTTCGCACCTCGTACTGCTGCCGCGCCTAAGTACTTGTAACAAAACTGATCTTGGTGGCACGGTGGCCGTAGGTTGATCTTGTTGTCGTGTGTGGAGGTGTCTGGTGGCCCGGCGGCGACCGTGGGAGGTCGACGACGAGTTGTGGGAACTGCTCGAACCCTTGCTGCCGCAGGACACGCGGGTGCCGGAGAGGGGCGGGCGGCCCCGGATCGATGACCGAAAGGCGTTACAGGGCATCTTGTTCGTGCTGCACACCGGTATCCAGTGGGAGTTTCTGCCTCAGGAGTTGGGGTTCGGCTCGGGGATGACGTGCTGGCGCCGGTTACGTGACTGGCACGAAGCCGATGTGTGGACGCGACTCCAGCAGGTGCTGCTGGACAAGCTGCGCGGGGCCGACCAGCTCGACTTCTCCCGTGCGGTGGTCGATGCCTCCCACGTGCGGGCCATGCGAGGCGGCCCAAAACGGGGCCGAGTCCGGTCGACCGCGCCCGACCGGGCTCGAAGCACCACATGATCTCGGATGCGCGCGGAACCCCACTGGCGGTGACGTTGACCGGTGGCAACCGCAACGACGTCACCCAGCTGATCCCGCTGACCGACGCCGTTCCCGGTGTCCGCGGACGACGCGGACGGCCCCGATTCCGGCCGGACACGGTCTATGCCGATCGGGCCTACGACCACGACAAATACCGGCGCCTGCTCCGGCATCGCCGCATCACACCTGTGATCGCCCGCCGCGGCGACGAGCACGGATCCGGCCTCGGAGTCGTCCGGTGGGTCATCGAACGCAGCCTCGGCTGGCTGCACTGGCCACGCCGTCTACGCATTCGATGGGAACGCCGCGCCGACATCCACGATAGCCTCCTCCAACTCACCACCTGCCTCATCCAACACCGACGCACCCAAACCTTCTGTTAGCGGTTCTAACGGTGCTGTGCGGGGCACCCCGCCCGCCGATCTCTACGACGTGCTCATCGGCACAGACCAGCTAAGCGAAGGGCACAACCTCCAGCATGGGAGCATCCTCATCAACTACGATCTCCCTTGGAACCCACAGGCGCTCGGGCAACGCATCGGGCGCCTCGACCGGTTCGACTCCGAACACGACGTCGTCCACTGCTTCACCGTCCTGCCGGACACAGCACTCGATCTCGTCCTGAAGCTGATGTCCATCTTGTACGATAAGATCGCGGCAGCTGCCTCCACCGTCGGTGTACCGACATCACTGCTACCGCAGTCCAGCGAAACGCCTCGCGATTTCGGAACAGCCGTCGCGCGCCTCGATCGCATCGAGCATCCGCCCCCGCTCAGTCCGTACGAGCGAGCACGAACCCTGCTCGGCAACGCACTCCGCATCCCAGCAGTCCGCAGCGCGATCCTGACGATGCCCCCCGGAGCGGGCGCAGCCCACCCTCGACACCCGGCCATTCCGGAGGCCGTCTTCTGCTTCCGGGTGAAGACGAAGACCCGTACAGATACCCAACCCGCGTTGTGCCGCTTCAGGCAGGGACGCCACCAGCCCACGAACACCGACGTGCTCGACTGCCTAAACCGTTGCGAAGTCATCATGGACGACTGGCTCAGCAACATGAAGCAAGACGCCGTGTCCACACTGGACAGAATCACTGACCCCCACTCGCTCCATAATCTTCTGTGGACACTCGTCGATACAGCACGAAACACCGTCGCCGCACGACACGGCATACCAACAGAAGAAGCCCTTGACCGAGTACAACTGACCGCGTGGATGGGCTTCCTTTCGACCGCACAGCCATGACGAAACTCGGAGGGAACTGTGTAGTGAGCGGTGTTTCCGGAATCCTGGATCAACCGGGGGCAACGGTTCGATGCGGAGGCCAAATGCCCGTTGGCAAAGCGGGCGACGGTCCGGTCGCGCCAAGTCCGAGGGTCACCTGATCACCCTTCCGGGAAGTGCGGGCGCGCATGCTGGCGCGGAGATCTCCTCGCTCGCGGCAGGTACGGTCGTCGGTGCGGACTCGATCGAGAATCTGGACGTGTTGCGCCACGGCGGGGTTGCCGCGCCTGTACCGGCGGGCGCCCTCCGAACTCGGAAGGTTCCTGAGGGCCTTGACCTGGGGCATGCGCGGCAGCTGGACGTGCTGGCCCGCCCAGTGCGCGACCCCGTTGGCTGAGCTGACACCGGTTTTTCCTACCTACGCGGGAAACCCTGTTGCCGGCGCGGGGGCTGCGTCCGCTGCTGGCGGTGGCCGACAGCGGTGATCGTGGGTTTCGGGTGGCGAGGCGCGGCCGACTCCTAGTAGCGAGCCACGTCACTTGTAACAGGAACGGGCCGCAGGAAAGGTGACCCGCGATCTGTGGCAATCGACTGCCGTGGCCGATGCCCTCTGTGCTAGCTTTCGCCTATGGAGATGAATCCCCGGTTCGGGGATCGCTCCCACTGGTGGGGGTTCAAGTCTCGGACACTCTTTTACCCCATGAACCGTGGTGATCGTTCTTTCGAACGTTTGCCACGGTTTTCTGCTTCTCGTCCGGGGTGGGGGATGCAGGTGTCCGGTGGCCTGGCCCGCACGCTGGATCTCGCGCGGGCCAGGGCACCGGGATGGTTCAGTGATGGAGCGCGCCGGGGATCAGGCCCCGTACCCGCCGCCGACCAGCTCGGAGGCGACCTCGGCCTGCGGGGTCTCGTGCTCGGCGAGCCAGCGCTCGGCGTCGATCGCGGCGGAGCAACCGGAACCGGCGGCGGTGATGGCCTGCCGGTAGGTGTGGTCCACCAGGTCGCCGCAGGCGAACACGCCGGGGATGCCGGTGTGCGTGCCGGGCTGGTCGACCTGCACGTAGCCCTCGCCGTCGAGGGTGACCTGGCCGCGGACCAGTTGGCTGCGCGGGGGTCGTGCCCGATGGCCACGAACATGCCGCTCACGGCCAGCTCGGATGTCTCACCGGTGGCAGTGTCGCGCAGCTTCAGCCCGGCGACCTTGCCCTCGCCCTGCACCTCGTCGACGGCCTTGTTGGTCAGCCACTTGATCTTCTCGTTGGCCCGCGCGCGCTCCAGCATGATCTTGGAGGAGCGGAACTCGTCGCGGCGGTGGATGATCGTCACCGACTTCGCGAAGCGGGTCAGGAAGGTGGCCTCCTCCATCGCCGAGTCACCGCCGCCGATCACTGCGATGTCCTGGTCGCGGAAGAAGAACCCGTCGCAGGTGGCGCAGGCGGACACGCCGCGGCCGAGCAGCGTCTCCTCGCCCGGGACGTCGAGATAGCGAGCCGCGGCACCCATCGCGAGGATGACGGCGCGAGCCTTGTGCTCCACCCCGTTGGCGACGACGGTCTTGACGCCACCGGAGAGGTCGATGCTCTCGACGTCCTCGGTGCGCAGCTCGGCGCCGAAACGCTCGGCCTACGACCGCATCTGCTCCATCAGGTCGGGACCCATGATCCCGTCCTTGAACCCGGGGTAGTTCTCCACGTCGGTGGTGGTCATGAGAGCGCCACCGAACTGGGTTCCCTCGAAGACCACCGGCTCCAGCTCTGCCCGCGCCGCGTACACCGCAGCGGTGTAGCCGGCAGGACCGGAACCAACGATGATCACGTTGCGGACGTCGCTCACTGCGCAGCCTCCGGCACGAGCTCGGCCAGCAGGGCGCGGACGCGCTGGTCGATGTCGTCGCGGATCGGCCGGACGGCGTCGACACCTTGTCCGGCGGGGTCGGCGAGCTCCCAGTCCAGGTAGCGCTTGCCGGGAAAGACCGGGCAGGCGTCGCCGCAGCCCATGGTGATGACGACGTCGGCGGCTTCGACGGCGTCGGTGGTGAGCTTCTTCGGGAACTCCTGGGAGAGGTCCAGGCCGAGTTCGTTCATCACCTCGACCACCGCCGGGTTGACCGTCTCGGCCGGAGCGGAGCCGGCCGAGCGGACGGCGACCTTGCCCTGGGCGTGGTGGTGCAGCAGGGCGGCGGCCATCTGCGAGCGTCCGGCGTTGTGGACGCAGACGAACAAGACCTCGGGGGTGGAGGACACGGGAACTCCTCGGTTCTGGGCGATGTCGGCCAGCCGCTCGCAGGCGTAGCGGGTGGCCAGGGTGGTCAGGTGGGTGTGCACGCGAGCGGTGGCAGCCAGCTCCCGGTAGGTCTCCGAGACCACGTGGTGGACGGTCTCCTCGGCGAACACACCCCGGAACTGCGGCCGCAACTCGGCGGAGGCGTGGTCGAGGAGCACGGCGACCTGCTCATTGCTCGGCCGGTATTCCTCGGCGTCGTGGTGACTAGGTGGTGGTGCGGACATGGTCGGCCTCCGAGGTGGAGGGCTGCGCGAACCAGCGTCGAGCCGCCAGCGAGACGTAGACCAGGCCGACCAGGACCGGCACCTCGATCAGCGGGCCCACCACACCGGCCAGGGCCTGGCCGCTGGTGACGCCGAAGGTCGCGATCGCCACCGCGATGGCCAGCTCGAAGTTGTTGCCCGCGGCGGTGAACGACAGCGTCGCGGAGCGCTCGTAGTTCAGGCCGATGGCCTTGCCCAGCCCGAACGAACCCGCCCACATCACCGCGAAGTACACCAGCAGCGGCAGCGCGATCCGCACGACGTCGAGCGGGTTCGAGGTGATGGCCTCCCCCTGCAACGCGAACAGGATCACGATGGTGAACAGCAGCCCGTACAGCGCGACCGGACCGATCTTGGGCAGGAACCGCGACTCGTACCAGTCACGGCCCTTGGCGCGTTCACCGAGCTTGCGGGTGAGGTATCCGGCGACGAGGGGGATGCCGAGGAAGATCAGCACGTTCTTGGCGATCTCCCAGGCCGAGACCTCCAGCCCCACTTGGGGCAGGCCCAGCCATCCGGGCAGCACCGACAGGTAGAACCAGCCCAGTGCGGCGAAGGCGATGACCTGGAACACCGAGTTCAGCGCGACCAGCACGGCGGCGGCTTCGCGGTCGCCGCAGGCCAGGTCGTTCCAGATGATGACCATCGCGATGCAGCGCGCCAGACCGACGATGATCAGACCCGTCCGGTACTCCGGCAGGTCCGGCAGGAACACCCAGGCCAGCGCGAACATCAGCGCCGGGCCCAGCACCCAGTTCAGCAGCAGCGAGGAGGCCATCAGCCGCTTGTCGCCGGTGACGGTGTCCAGCCGGTCGTAGCGGACCTTGGCCAGCACCGGGTACATCATCACCAGCAGACCCAGCGCGATCGGCAACGACACCCCGTCGATGGCCACGGTGTCCAGTACGGGGCCGAGTCCGGGGATCCAGCGACCGGCCAGCAGGCCGAGGATCATCGCGGCGCCGATCCACACCGGGAGGAATCGGTCCAGTGTGGACAGTTTTGCCGCGACGGCGTTGTCTTGCGCCTGTGTCATGCCGTCACCGCCACGTCCTGTGCCGGGGCCAGCGATTCCGACAGCAAGCGCAACGTGTCGGAGTTGACGCGGTAGTAGATCCACGTGCCGCGTCGGTCGCCCTCGATCACCCCGGCCTCGCGCAGCACCTTGAGGTGGTGCGAGATCGTCGGCCCGGACAGTTCGAAGGCGTCGGTGAGGTCGCACACGCAGGCCTCGCCACCGGCGTGCGAGGCGATCAGCGACAGCAGGCGCAGGCGCACCGGCTCGCCGATCGCCTTGAACACCTTGGCGAGGTCAGCGGCCTGGTCGACGGTCAGCGGCTCCCGCATCACGGCGGAGGCGCACGGTTCCGCCTCGTCCCGTGAGACGATCATGACGTCTTGTTTCGGCATACGTCTAACTTGACATCCATCGAGATAGCAACGCAAGCTCGATGGCAGGTTTCCCGTCGCGCTGTGATCGGCGCCTCGCTGCACAGGGGCGGGACGGTTCGACTCAGGCGGATGGAGGTCGTGGTGCCCGAGGCCCGGGATGTGGTGGTGATCGGCGGCGGGCAGGCAGGCCTGGCAGCAGGGTACTTCCTCCGGCGCGCGAAGCTGGATTTCGTCATCCTCGATGACCAGCCCGAGCCCGGTGGGGCGTGGCGCCACTACTGGGACTCGCTGCGACTGTTCTCGCCCGCCGAGTACAGCCCGCTTCCCGGGTGGTGGATGCCTCGCCAGCCCGGGGAGGAGTTCCCCACCGCCGCCCACGTCGTGGGCTATCTCGCCGCCTACGAGCGGCGCTACCAGCTGCCGGTGCAGCGGCCCGTGCGCGTGGAGGGTGTCCACGACGCCGGTGCGTGGCTGGCCGTGGACACCGACCGCGGGACGTGGCGGGCGCGCACCGTCATCAGCGCCACCGGAACCTGGAGCCAACCGCATCTGCCTTCGTATCCGGGAAGCGAGGTCTTCGCCGGACGGCAATGGCACACCGAGTCCTACCGGTGCCCGAAGGAATTCGCCGACCAGCGCGTCGTGGTCGTCGGAGGCGGCAACTCCGCGGCCCAGATCCTCGCCGAGGTGTCCACTGTGGCCGACACGACCTGGGTCACCGCGCGTCCGCCGCGATTCATGCCCGACGACGTCGACGGCCGGGTCCTGTTCGACGTGGCCACCCAGCGCGAAGCCGCACGCCGCGCGGGACTGCCCGACGACGGAGGACCCCAGCAGCTGGGCGACATCGTGATGGTCCCGAGCGTGCTGGAGGCTCGTCAGCGCGGCGTGCTGCACGCCGAGCCGATGTTCGACCGGCTCGCCGAGCGCGGCATCGCCTGGGACGACGGCCGCGCACTCGACTGCGACGCGATCATCTGGTGCACCGGCTTCCGCCCCGCCCTGCGACACCTCGCGCCGCTGGGCCTGCGCACCGAGAACGGGACGATCCCCACCGAAGCAACGCGCAGCACCGCCGAACCACGGCTGCACCTGCTGGGCTACGGCGACTGGACCGGCTGGGCCTCGGCCACCCTGGTCGGCGCCGCGCGGACCACGAAACCCGCGGTCGCCGACATCGCACAACGCCTTTCGCGATAAGAGACCACTTGGATAGATGCACATTGATGTGCGCGGTCGGCTTTCCGAACGGCCCGCCCGTGCATCAGCCGACGGCGCCGAGCAGCGCCTCGCGCTGATGACTCTTGCATCCTGTAGCTAGGTAGAGGTTTACCGTCGATGGTGTCCGGGGCTTCCACCCAGGGCGCGATGACGGGAGTGAGCACGATGACCAACGTGGAATGGGTGCCGCGGTCCTGCACTCTGCCGACAGCGGAGCGGCCTTTGCGGGTGGCGGAGTGGGATGCCCTGTTCGCCGCGCGGTGGACGGAGGTGTCCCGGCCCGAGCCGCTGCGCGTGCGCCTGGCGCTATCCGGCGACGCCGGTGTGCAAGAGCAGGTCAGTGATCTGGCCGACCGGGAGAGCGGCTGCTGCTCGTTCTTCGCCTTCACCACCACAGTCGGCGACACCGGGGTGCATCTGGACATCGCGGTGGACCAGGCGCACGAGCCGGTCCTAAGCGCCCTGGTCGACCAGGCTAGGACTCTGACCGGGGGACGGCAGTGAGCAAGGGCCTGCGTAGTGGTCAGGTCGCTCAGGTGGCCGGTGTGAACATCCAGACTCTGCGCTACTACGAACGCCGCGGCCTGCTGGCCGAGCCTGTTCGTTCGCCGGGCGGGCACCGCCTGTACGGCGACGACGCGGTGACCGCGCTGCGCGTGATCAAGGCAGCCCAGCGTCTTGGTTTCACGTTGGATGAGGTCGCCGAGCTGCTGGAGACCGGCCGCCACCGCCACGGCCGCCCGGTCGCCGGACTGCAAGAGCGCGCGAAGGCGAAGCTCGCCGAGGTCGACGCGAAGATCTCCGATCTGACCACGATCCGCAGTGCCCTGGCCGACGCTGTGGCGGCGGGCTGTGACGACCTGTCCGCCTGCGCCGCCAGCGCCTGCTGTCCCATCCCCTTCACCGACCTCGCCGAGGAGAACCGCCATGCCGGCCCCTGCTGCTGAATCCCGCCCTCGCCGAATGTCGAAGGCGCTCGCGGGCCTAGCCGGACTGGCCTGCGTGGCCTGCTGCGCACTGCCCACCCTGATCACTGCGGGCATCATCGGCGCCGGAGCCTCCGCCATCGTCGGCTGGCTGCCCGCCATCGTCGCCCTGGCAGTCCTCGCCGCCGGAACCTGGTGGCTCGGCCAGCGCCGCCGCTCCTGCTCCTGCTCGCCGAAGACCGCAGATGAGGACGAATGCAGCTGCGTCGAGCCGGTGACCTCACGATCACCAGCACGGACCGCCGATAAGCTCTGACTGCACGACCATCGCCAGCTCCAGCAGCTGGCTTGTCACTCCTACGCGCGTCGCGCGCTTCGCCCTGTAAGGAGCACTGAGCGTTGCCGTCCTCATCCGGCCTGGTCACAGGCATGGAACGCCACCAGGTCGCCATCTACATGGGAGCGCTTGCAGCCGGGGGCCTCGTCGGCTGGATCGGCCCCGGTGCGGGGCCGGGTCTGGAGCACGCCATCAACCCGGTACTCGCGGCACTGCTGTACGTGACGTTTTTGCAGGTGCCTGCCGCGGAGCTGGGCCGCTCCTTGCGGGCGGGCCGGTTCCTGGCGGCCACGCTGGTGGTGAACTTCGTGGTGGTGCCGCTGGTGGTCGCAGCGCTGTTCGCTTTCCTACCTGCCAACCAGGCCGTGCGGCTGGGAGTGCTGCTGGTCCTGCTGACACCGTGTGTGGACTACGTGATCGTGTTCAGCGGCTTGGCTGGTGGGAGCAGCAGGAAACTGCTCGCGGCGACGCCACTGTTGCTGATTGCGCAGATGGTGCTGCTGCCCGGTTACCTGTTCCTGTTCCTAGGTGCGGGCTTGGCCGATGTCGTCGAGGTCGGCCCGTTCGTCGAGGCCTTCGTCGTGCTGATCGTCATCCCGCTGGCACTGGCCTGGCTCACGCAAGGCTGGGCGGCTCGCCGCGTGGCCGGGCAACGGGTAGCAGATGCGATGGGGACACTGATGGTGCCGCTGATGGCCGCGACCCTGCTGACGGTGGTGGCCTCCCAAGTGCCGAAGCTGGGCGACGGCCTCGCCGCGGTCGCCCGTGTCGCACCGTTCTACGTGCTGTTCCTGGCCGTGATGGCCTTCGCCGGACTCGCCGTCGCCCGCGTGTTCCGGCTGGACGCCCCGGCCGGGAGAGCGATCGTGTTCACCGGCGCAACCCGCAACTCGCTCGTCGTTCTACCCCTGGCCCTGGCACTCCCGGATCGACTCGCGATCGCCGCCGTCGTAGTAGTCACCCAGACTCTGGTGGAAGTGGTGGGCATGGTGATCTACGTCCGGGTCGTGCCTCGGCTACTGCCCGCTCCCACCGGCATCGAGCAGCCGCACAGTCAGTGATCACCCGCCGTTTGCGTAGTCCGGTCGTTCTCATCATCCGGGCTCCCCGGGGCCACGCAGAGAACGCAGCCCATCGGCTCTTCGCTGATCAACTGTTCGCCCCGGCCGCGGGGCGGGTGGCCAATCCGAGCAGCGCGCTGGCTGCCGTCATGGCGCCCAGCACGAGGAACAGGGCCGGGAACCCGCCCAAGGCGGCCGCGATCGCCGAGCCTCCCCACGGCGCGAGGGCGATGGCGATCATCAGCGGGGCCGACAGCAGACCACTCAGCCTCCCGTAGGCGGCGGTGCCCCATCGGTCGCTGACGGCGGTGGCCTGCAGCAGGGTGAACACGCCGCGGGCCATGCCCACGAGCATCGCCGCGACGATCAGCAGCCCGGTCGGCCCCGGAACCACCGCCAGCACCAGCGTGGTCGCCGCGCAGGCCAGCAGGATGACGACGGTGCGGCCACGGGCCCCGGTGCGTCGTTGCAGCGGGGCGTAGCCCAGCCGCCCCAGGACCTGCCCGACGCCGCCGAGTCCGAGCGCCCAGGCCGCCAGGTGGGAGTCGAAGCCGCGTTCGGTCAGCAGCGGAACCTGGTTGATCACCACCGCGTACACGCCGAACCCGCCGAGGGCCATCGTCGTCACCAGCGCCGAAAACGCGCGGCTGCGCGCGATCTCGGCCGCGTGCCCGTTGGCCGACGAATGCTCGTCGTGGGCGAGGTGAGGCCACGGCAGCCGCAGTCCGGCGTGCAGCGGGATCGTGACGACTCCGACCACGACCGCCAGCACCACGTACGTGCCGCGCCAGTCGAGGTGGTCGTTCAAGGCCGCGGTCAGCGGCGCGAACACCGTGCTGGCCAGACCCGCCACCAGCGTCAACGCGGTCAGCGCACGAACCCGGTCCGGCCCGTACCAGCGGGTCAGCGCGGCGAAGGCAGGCGGGTAGAACGTCGCCGCCATCGCCACACCAGCGACCGACCATGCCAGCAGGAACCACCCGTAGCTCGGGGCGTACGCGATCCCGAGCACGGCGGGCACAGCCAGCACCGAGCCTGCGGTCATCACCGCACGCGGGCCACGGCGGTCTAGCCACCGCCCCACCGCGATCCCGGTCAGGGCCGACACGATCTGGCTGGCCGAGAACGCCCACGTCACCTCCGGCAACGACCAGCCGGTGTCGTGCGTGATCGCTGGCGCCAGCACCGGGAAGGCGTAGTACAGCACGCCCCAGCTGGTGATCTCGGTGATGCACAAGGCGATCAGGGCGCGACGCCGCCGCATGGCCTCGACAGGCGGTGCGGCGGCGCTCGTCTGCGATTCGGAGTGCATGCGGTCAGCGCTCAGCGGCTCCGGGCGCCGCCAACTCGACGCTCTGCTGCGGCGCGCCGCAGCAACCACCTGCCTGCTCGACCTCGGGCTCGTCGAACAACCCGGCCCCACCGCACACCCCGGTCTCCGGCAGGACCAGCTCGACCCGCTCGGCGGACTCGGTGTCGCCGACGATCGCGGCGGCCACGCTGCGGACCTGCTCGTAACCGGTCATCGCCAAAAACGTCGGCGCCCGCCCATAGCTCTTCATCCCGACCACGAACACCCCTGGTTCCGGATGAGCGAGTTCCTTGGCTCCGTGGGGGTAGACGGTGCCGCAAGAGTGCACGTTCGGATCGATCAACGGCGCCAGCGCGGTCGGTGCCTGCAGCACCGGGTCCAGGCCCAACCGGATCTCCGAGAGCCAGGACAGGTCCGGCCGGAATCCGGTCAGCACCACGACCTCATCGACAGGCTCGCTCTTGTGCCCCTCGAACGAGGTCAGCACCAACCGGCCATCCCCATCGGCCTCGACCGCGGCCGTGCGAAAACCCGTCGCCGTGCGCACATGTCCGGCCTCGACCGCCTGCTTGGCACGCAGCCCCAACGCCCCGCGCTCGGGCAGCTGGTCGGCCTCGCCGCCACCGAAGACATCCCCCGAGCGGCCCCGGCGCAGCACCCACACGATCTCCGTACCCGGCGCCTCCTCGGCCAGTCCGGCGAAGGCCACCAACGCGGTCAAGGCCGAGTGCCCGGAGCCGGCCACGGCGATGCGCTTGCCCGCGAACCGGGCCCGGACCTGCGCATCGGAGACATCGGGCACCTGGTAGCTGATCCGCTCCCGGGCCGAGCGCTCCCCGACCGCCGGCAATCCGTCGCCGCCCAGCGGGTTCGGACTGCGCCATGTCCCGGAGGCATCGATGACCGCCGAGGCGGTGATCCGCTCCTCGCCGCCCGCGGTCTCGACGTGCACCGTCAGCGGCTCCGAGTCTCGTCCGGCATCCACCACGCGGTCCCGGCCGCGGCGCGCCACGCCCACCACCCGGGCACCGAAGCGCACCCGCTCCCCCAGCACCGCCGCCAACGGCCGCAGGTACTGCTCGATCCACTCCGCACCTGATGGGTAGCCCGCCGGTGCCGGCGCCTGCCACCCCTGCTGTTCCAGCAACCGCGCCGCGGCCGGGTCGATCAACTCCGACCACTGCGAGAACAACCGCACATGCGACCACTCCCGCACCGCAGACCCGGCCTCCGAACCGGCCTCCAGCACCAACGGCTCCAGACCCCGCTCCAGAACCTCCGCGGCTGCCGCCAGACCCACTGGGCCCGCACCCACCACCACAACCGGATTCTCGTCCACGACACACCCCTATACATCGATCCGCTTCGATTAAACTGCCTCGACCGTATCGACCCACATCGATTGACGCAAGCATCGATGTGCGTCGATACTCAGGGCATGACGACGACGGCCTCTGAGACAGGACTGCTGCCCGCCGAGGACGCGGCCACCTACGCCGAGTGGTTCGCGTGCCTGGCCGAACCCACCCGCGTCCGCCTGCTGCACGCCGTGGCGGCGGCCGGCACGATCAGCGTGGGCACCTTGACCGAACAGCTGGGCATCAGCCAGTCCACCTGCTCGCACCACGTGCGCAAACTCGCCGACGTCGGGTTCGTGCTGCTGCACAAGGAACGCACCACCACCTTCGTCTCGGTCAACACCGCCTGCTGCACCGGTCTGCCGCACGCCGCCGACGCGGTCATGGGCGTCGTCGCCCGCCCGTGCTGCCCGGACAACCTCCCCGAGGACGTCACCATCCGGCAGCTGCAACCCGACGACTGGACCGACGTGCGTCGCATCTACGCCGACGGTATTGCCACCGGCCACGCCACGTTCGAAACCGACGTCCCGCCCCGCAAGTCGCTGGAGGCCAAGTGGCTGCCCGACCACCGGTGGGTCGCCAAGGTCGACGGGCAGGTCGCCGGGTGGGCCGCCGCGACCCCCGTGTCCAATCGGGACTGCTACTCCGGTGTGGCGGAAACATCGGTTTACGTCGGCGAGGACTTCCGCGGCCGCGGTGTCGGAAAATCCCTGCTGCACAAGCAGGTCACCGCTGCCGACGCCGACGGGCTGTGGACTCTGCAAACCTCGATCTTCCCGGAGAACCGGGCCAGCATCGCCCTGCACTACTCCGCGGGCTTCCGCACCGTCGGACTGCGCGAGCGCATCGCCCAGCACCACGGCGTCTGGCGCGACACCGTCTTCCTCGAACGCCGCCGCAGCTGCGACGCCGACTGACCCGATCTCCTCTCACCCACACCGTCGCCCTTCTGTGAGGGCGACGGTCGATGAAAGGTGCCCTGTGAACCTCTGCGACGCCATCGTCATCGGCGGCGGCCAGTCCGGACTCGCCGCCGCCCACGCCCTCCGCCCCCAGGGCCTCCGGCCCGTCGTGCTGGAAGCAGGAGCCGAACCGGTCGGGTCCTGGCCGCACTACTACGACAGCCTCACCCTGTTCTCCCCTGCCCAATTCAGCGCATTCCCCGGCGTGCCCTTCCCCGGAGACCCCGACCACTACCCGCACCGCGACGACGTCGTCGACTACCTCCGCCGCTACGCACGCACCCTCGACGCCGACATCCGCACCCACCACCGCGTCAGCACCGTAACCGCCGACAACGGCACCTACACCGTCCACACCGAACACGGCGAGATACTGCGGACAAACATCCTCCTCGCCGCAACCGGCGGATTCAGCCGCCCCCACCGGCCCGAACTCCCCGGGCTCAACGAGTTCGCCGGCACAGTCCTGCACGCATCCGACTACCGCAACCCCGCACCCTTCGCCGGACAACGCGTCCTCGTCGTCGGCGGCGGCAACTCCGCAGTCCAGATCGCCGTCGAACTCGCCGAACACGCCCACACCACCATCACCAGCCGCACACCGCTGCGCTACGCCAACCCCACCCTGCTCGGCCGCGACCTGCACTGGTGGACCGCCACCACCAGACTCGACGTCCTGCCCCTAGGACCCTGGCTGCGCACCATCCCCACCACCCCGGTTTCCGACAAGGGCGCCTACAAAGCCGCCATCGAATCCGGGAAACCCGGCCACCGCCCCCTCTTCGATCACCTCAACACCACCGAGGTCACCTGGACCGACGGCACCCACGAACACATCGACGCCGTCATCCTCGCCACCGGCTACCGCCCCGACCTCACCTACCTCCAATCCCTCGGAGCCCTCGACCCGACGGGCGCACCCCACCACCGACGGGGCCTCTCACACACCTGCCCCGGCCTCGGATACGTCGGACTGGAATGGCAAACCAGCTTCTCCTCCGCCACCCTCCGCGGAGTCCACCGCGACGCCCACCACGTCGCCGGCAACCTGGCCGAGGCAGCCAGAAACAACAGGCATGCCTGTTGCACGACCGCCCCCGCCCACTGACACACGCAAGGGACCCAGCAACCCGCCGCGTCCGTCCCCAAAACGGCGCCGCTCCCCAGGCACTGCAGACCGGTTCTGGGACGTGCAGGGACACCCATCAGCCCGTCCCTACTTGCGACCAGCTACGTTTCTGCACGTCACCAGCCGCTCCCACCTGTCCCGGTTACGTGTCCCAGACGCACGTCCACCGCGACAGGCGGGACAGCCAACTGGACGTGGCCTCACCCGATCTCCGGCCGCCAGGCCGTCGTTAGTGCGCAACTCCCGCAGGCGACCGCAGACCTTCAGGAGATCGGTAGCGGCAGCTGCATGCCGCTGGAGCGCCGGCTCATTTGGGCTCGTGCTGGCTCGGACCGCTTGATCGTCCAGCTCGAGCCGTAGTGAACGACCACCAGTCCGTTCGTGCGGAGATAATCGGCTAGGGACGCGTCATCGCCCCTAGTGTCGTCGGGCAAGCGGGCTCGAAGACCCTCAAGTAGGTGGTCTTCCCTGACATAAGTGTTCTTCATCCCTGGACTCGGCTGGGCACTGGTGTGGCCGTGGCGACAACGGTAACCGGCCCTGCTATTCACACAATGCGCGTCGAACCGCCGACCGCACCGGCCGCACATCACCAACCCCGCCAACCGATAAATCCGCGTCCCTCCCCCTCGAGTCTTGCGGATCGCACGCATGCCCTGAACCGAATTGAATGTCGACTCATCAACCAATGCGGGATGCGCCAGCTCATTCAACATCACCCAATCCCGCTCCGCTATCCGCCCGCCAGCACCCCCAGCACGGCGCGCACCGCCAGATTTGTGGAGCGAACCGCGCCGATTCCACACCTGCACACCCGTATACCGCGGATTCTCCAGAATCCCCGCCACCGTGCGCGCAATCCACGCCCGCCCGGATCGATGCGCATTACGTACCCGGTCAGCACCAGAGGGGCACGGCACACCACGATCGTTAAGCTCCCGGGCTATCCCGGCAACACTGCGCCCCGCAAGCACGCTGCGTGAACATCCACCGCACCCACGGCGCTGTCACCGGATCCGGCTCCAACCGATGGAGCCGACGCCCCCACTGCGCGTGAACCCTATTCGGGTGCGGACCCGCGTCCGCGAGGCGATACCCATACGGCGGCCGTCCACCTAGAAACCGGCCCTGCGTACACACCTGAGCACGCATCGCCGCCAACACCCGATGCTGCGACTTCAACACCTCTCCCCGGGACTGCGAACCCAACAACACCATCAACGCCCGATGCTCCGGATCAGCCAAATCCACCGGCCCACCCGCCTCCGGCAACCACAACCCCACCCCACGCTCAGCCAGGAACGCCATCACCGCCTGAACCTGGTTCCCATAGAAGGCATGCTCATACTCCCCCACCACCACCGCATCAAAACCTCGATCCGGACTCCGCACCGCGTCCAGCAAGGCGGCCGCTTGGGGGCGCTTGGACCAGGACCAGCGGCGGGAGCAGCCTTCATCGAAGTACTCCGCCACGATCACCCCGCGGCCGGCGATCGTCTCCTCAGCCACCTCACGCTGCCACGCCAGCGACGTCTCCTGATCCTGAAACTCCTTGGTCGACATCCGCCCATAAAAAGCAAACCGCAACCCACCACCACACGCACCCACCGAACCACGCCGCCGACGACTCCCACCTCGCGCCAGCTGGTCACCTACCCCGTCCATGTGCACACCTCGCCTCCCAGATCACCGATCCACCAGACCTGGAACGCCCGCACACACCACCCATGACGCCACCACCAACGACACCACCCGAATAGCCGCACACCAGACCCCCACCAGCAGCCACCCAGGGCACCACAACACGCCGACAAACCCCACGACTCGACGCTCCTCACGCGAGGACATCAAACTCAAACCGAAAACCGTGTGCTAACTTCGATTCATGGAGATGAATCCCACGAACGGGGATTCCTCCCACTGGAAGGGGTTCAAGTCCCCCCTCGGACACGCACGCTAACCACACGCGGTGAGATCGTAGCTTCTACGACTCGCGCGTGTGGTTCGTATTTGAGGCGGAGTTGCAGGCTGTCGTAGAGCTGGTTCAGGCTCTCCGGCTTGCCATCCGCGAGGGCAGCCCTCACGTCACCGAGCGAATCGATCATGGCGTAGACCTCCCCGTCTTTCAGCGTCCGCGCCTCGGGTGTGCCGTCCAACTCTGCTTGCGCGGCGGACCGCTCGGCTTGTGCCGTGTTGATCGCGTCGACGAGCGCCGCCGGATCGGCTCCCGCTTCGACAGCGGATTGCAGGCGGTGCAGCCGCGTAGTGGAGTCGGTCAGCTTCTTCTTCAGCGCGTCCTTCGGGCCGGTCCGGTTGCTGGACTCGGCCTGAGAGCCGAGCAGTGCCGCGACGGTGCGATCGACGTTCGCCGGGGCGAACAGGTGTCCGATCCAGGTGTTGAGCGGTTCCAGCACGTCGGCTTCTCGCAGGTTCACCGTTCTCGGGTGATCGGCCAGTGCTTCAGAGCCGGGTGCGAGTGAGCGCGCCAGGCATCGGTAGTAGGTCTCGTGTTTGCGGATCATCGCGCCGTGCATCTTGCGGCCGCAGAACCCGCAGCGCGCCATTCCCCGCAGCAAGTACCGCCGGGTGCCCTTGTCGCGGGTCCGTTCCAGCTTCGCGATTCCTCGGTTGCCTCCCGCGGATCGCGATCGGCGGAGAAGCTGGGCTTGCGTGAACTCGTCCACGGACACGATCTCCGGGTGCGCCGGTGTGCGTGAGCGGACGATCCGGTCCGGGCTAGAACGGCGGAACCGCGTCACGTGTCCTGCGGCGACGTCATCGGGGTTGAGAAGGGTTTCGTGCTTCGTCCAGCGGCCGAAGATGGCGTAACCGGTGTACCGGGGATTTTCGAGGACGGCCCGCACGGTGCCAGCCTGCCAGCCGTCGGCGAGCCGGTGCCGGTTCTGGTCCGGCCGCTTCGCCGAGGGGCAAGGAATGCCGTCCCGGTTGAGTCCGTTGGCGATCGCCCGATCGCCCATGTCGTTGAGGTAGTCGCGGAAGATACGGCGTACGGCTTCGGCTGCTTCCTCATCGATCGCGAGCACCTTCAGACGGTAGCCCTCGGCCGCCTTACGCGGATTCGGGTGCGGTCCCCCATCGACAACCATGTAGCCGTAAGGCGCTCGGCCGCCCTGATGGCGCCCCTCGTTGAGGACCTGAGCATCCATCGCAGCCCGAACCCGTGCTTGCACGTGCTGGCGCTCGGACTCGCTCATGCCTCCGAGCACGCTCATGAGCATCTTGTGCGACGGGTTGCGGGTGTCGAACCTGCCGCCCAACTCCGGCACCCACAGATCCACCCCGTAGGCACCGAACTTCGGCGCGATCAACGAGAACTGGTTGCCGAACCAGCACCGGGTCCCTTCCCCGACCACTACGGCGTTCCAAGTCCGATTCGGGTCCTTCAGCGCGGCAAGGAGCTGGGAAGCGGCTTCACGGCGCTCCCACGGCACGGATCGGGACTGGCCCACGTCGAAGTACTCGGCGGCGACGACTCCGCCGAAGGGTTCGACGAACTTCTGAGCGTTGCCGAGCTGCCAGCCGTGCGAGGTCTCCGGGTCCTGGTTGTCCTCGGTAGAGCACCGCCCGTAGAACGCCACCGGGCCGATCCCGTCATCAACGGCTTCGGTGACCTCGACGCCAAGTAGTTCGTCCAGCACCGCCAACGGATGCGAGCCGATTTCATCAGTCAAGCTGTTCACCTCCCTCGGCCCCGTTCGGGGCCTTTGCGTCGGCCAGTTCAACCAGTATGACAAGTAGAGCGCGGCAGGTCTGCGGGGTTAGCTCCGGAAGTTCTGACGGGAAGTGGACGGTGATCCCGTCGCTCCTGTCGTCTGCGCTGCTCACGCCCCGTCGTCCTCCGTCTCCTCATCGGAGCCGATTTCATCAGCCGCAAAGCGCTGGATGGCCGCGCGTATCTCGGCGGTGAAGTAGCCGCGAACCCGCTTGGTCTCGCCGTCGTCGGCGGGAACCCGGTTGCGGGTCGGGCGGCATCCGAGGTCGCCCATCTGCTGAGCGAAGATGCCGGGAACCACGTCGAGCGCAGCGGTCAGTTCGCCGGACGGCACGAAGTCCCTTTCGTCGAGTTCCGAGCCGAGGTAGTGGCACACGGACGCCAGGGGTTCGGGCAGGTTCTCCGGGATCGGCGCGCGGGCGGTCCCCGCACCGAGTGCCTTCACCACTGCGGTTTCGTCGATCGCCCGGTGAGCGTCGTCGCCGTTGGCATGTCCTGTGAGCGTCCCCGTGGCTTCCCGCAATGCTCGGCCGCGCTGGCAGATGTTCCGCCACTCGGCGTTGAGCATGTAGTAGGTCCGCACGATCAGCGCCAACGTCTCCTCGCCCGCATCGGTGTCGCCGTCCGGGCGGAGGATGCCAACTCCCTTGTGATTGGTGAGCAGCGTCGAGGCGTCGAAACCTCGGGTGTTCATCTGCTCGCCGAGCACGATGTTGGAGTCCCGCCAATCCATCACCCGCAACGCGAACCGCGATCCGAGCACGGCCCGCAGACGGGACGGGATCGTGTTCGAGTCCGGCCGTTGCGTGGCGAGCACGACCACCACGCCGACCGCCGGCCCCTTTCGTGCGAGGTAGGTCAGCAGGTCCGCGATGTACCCGCCGAGCGTCGTCTTCCGCCCGCCTACGTCCTCGCGTTCCGGGTTCTCCAAGAACACCTGAACCTCATCGATGATCACAGCGGTGATCGGCATCGCAAGCGCTGAATCTCTAGATATGGCAGGGGTAATCTTCGACTCGGGGCAAACGTCATCGTCCAACTTGGACATACGGGAGTAGCGGCTCTGCACCTCGGCGACCAACTCGGCGAGGTGATCCCGAACAGCCGTCGCGTGCTCGATCTCGTCTCCGCAGACGAACCGGTGCGCCACAGCCTCGGCAGCCTCCCAGTCCTTCCCGCCCTTCCCATCGAAGACGTAGAGCCGGGTGTGCGGATCGAGGACCAGTCCGGCCGCCGGAACTCGAACCGCCGAAGTCTTGCCCTGCCGAGGGATAGCGCCGACGAGTAGCGAGGTCCACACCAACGGCAGGTCGACCTTCCGATTGCGCGCGTCCACTCCGAACGGGATCGGTCGCCATGCGTCCCACCACTCCGCTTCGAGCAGCGGGAACCGAACCGGCGGACCGGCGTACGGGTCCTCGTCAGCCACCCACAGGAAGACCCGACCGGCGTGCCCACCGCGACCGCGCACCCGCTCGACGACAAGCTGAACCTCGTCGACCGCCAACGCGGAGGCGAGCGCTTCCCGGTTCTTCACGACGTCGGCCGCCTTGCGAGTGGCCGGAAGGTCCACTGTGATCGCCCAGCCGTCGCCCGCACGCGACGCGCGCTCGACCAGACGCAGTGACTCGTCCTTGCCGACCAGCTTCGCGTCCCGGAAAGCGTCCACGAGAACTTGAGGTTCCATCGCCCACGCGAACGAACGCGGACCGGACAGCACCGCTTTGCGGCCCGGAGCGCCTTCCTTCCGGCGACCGGTGACGGCGAGAGCGACCGCCACAACGCCACCCGATCCCCACAGCGCCACCGTCCCGAAGCACAGGTCTGCGACGAGGAGCACCGAAGCCGTGAACAGCGCGACGGCACCCGTGAGCTTCCACCGGAACAAGGTGAGTTCACGGATCTCAATGAACTTGTCCGCCAACTTCTCGGACTGCTCGGCCGCTTCCCGGTAGTCCACGACGCGCACCCACCGGCGCCACGTCCGCACGGCCAGCACCAGGCCGCGCCACACCGCACCGACGAACGACTTCGGCGAGCCGAGCAGGAACAGCGCGACATCCACCGCGGCGTTCTTGGCGGCTTCCCGTGAACGCAGCCCCGCCGGAATGTGCGTGGAGCTTCGCCACCACCTCGCGAAGCGTCGCCAACGGCTCGGCTTCGGCACCGGCGAGACGTCATCGACGAGATCCGCCTCGAACACGTGCCGTTCGACGTGCCCGAAAGAGCCCGAACCTTCCTCCGTACTCATCCGCGCACCTCCTCGGCGAGCGTCGCGGCGAGCCGGGACGACAGCCCACGCGAGCAACCGGCGACCTCCCGAACCCAGGCAGGCGTGACGACCGTTCCAGGAGTCCACGCCGACCGGGCGCGGTCCAAGTACTCGTCGAAGCTCACCCGCCGCTTCGGACCGGCCTCCTCGTCCACGGCCGGAGCTGGGTGTTCATCGACGTTCACAGCCATCCCGCGTGCGGCTTCGCCGAGCTTGTCCCGGAGGTCGGTCACGGCCTCGGCGGCGACGAATACCACCAGCGGCGGGACCGAGTGCAGCACCGCCAGGGCCGCAGAAGCGTCCGCGAACGCCTGCCAGGTGTTCATGACATAGGTGGCCGCGAGCGTGAACCACTTCGCGCCGCGAACCCACCCACCGGTGCGGATGCCGTACCGGGCGGTGACCTGCTCGGCCCGGAGTACCGCGAGCAGCACTAGCGACACCATCGGATCGAGCAGCCACGCGGCCCACCAAGGCAGCGACCACACCGCGGCACCGGCAGCGGCGAAGCTCTGAACGTTGGTCATGGTGAACGCGAGCCCGAGCAGGATTCCCGTCCAGCACAACCGGTCCACTTGCGACCGGGTCCGCTCGATTGTCTCGACTTCGGGTGAGGCGGGCGGCTCGTGCCGCCCGCTCTCGGCATCCCGCCGGTTCATCGTCGGCCGCCCTTCCGGCGCGGTGTCTCGACGGTGACGGTCAACGCCTTGGTCACGGTGTAGGCGGCGAACAGCGCGGGGACCGCGAGCACCGTCCAGAGGAGCGCCCGGTTCTCGGCGTGGCTGATCACGATCCACTGCACGCCGACGATCACAGCCGCGCCGAGCAGCACGCGGCTCGCGAGCGACATCAGCCGTGTGCCGACCTGCGCAGCGTCGTGCGCTTTCCGTGCGGCCCGCGCGCTGGCCCGGCGTAGCGCGACCAGGGCGACGAGCACGGCGACGCCGATCAGGATCTCTACCGGGGTGAGTTGGGGCATCATGGTCAGTCACCTCCCTCGGCGCGTTCACCGCGCTGGAGCCAGTGCATGAGCAGGTCGCGCCGGTCGTCCTCGGGCAGTGCGCCGAAGACCCCAACGGTGTTCTCGCCAGCGGTGCGGAGTTCCAGTTCCAGGCACTCGTCCTGAACCGGGCAGCCCTCGCAGAGCCGGGCGGCAAGCTCCCGATCCGAGAACGGTTCCTCGGGCGGCTCGTCGTGCGGGTCGCTGGTCATGCAGCTGCCGTTGCGGCCGACGATCTCGGTGAGCGAGGCGGTCGGCACCCAGCGCAGCCGATCCAGCCGCCACGCGATCCCGATCAGCCGGAGGTCGTTGAACGGCGTGCTCATCGGCCACCCCCGGAACGAATCTCGGTGGGCTCGCCGAGCAGCCGCGTGAGGGCGCTGGCCGGAACGACGAGCCGACCGCGCCGCAGGACGGCGCGAAGGTGCCCGACGCGAACGGCGCGGGAGGCGGTCGCCGTCTCGACGCCGAGGATCGAAGCGGCTTGCCGAACCGTGTAGAAGGTCGAACGGTCGGCGGGACGAATAGCAGATCGCATCAAAAATCCCCTTGGATTACTGATTTCATCATTATGTTGATGAAATCAGCGCATGAATGGACGTGTTCGTTCGCCGTGCCGCGAAAAGCGCGGTGTCACGGGTGGAAGGAAGAGCGAGAACGGTTAACCTCGGCGCCGAGGCGGAGCGCGGAGGAATAGGTGTCGGAAGATTGGGCGTCAGTCGCCAAGGCCATAAACGAGCGCGTCAACGCGCTCGGATGGCGCCAACGGGAACTCGCGGACCGATCGCGCGTCTCGCAAGCGATCGTCAGGGAGATCCAGCACCACACGGTGGAGCGCCGGCGGAGCGCGCGAACGCTGGAGTCCCTGTCCACCACCCTCGGGTGGCACCCGCAGCACCTCGACGCCGTGCTGAACGGGCGCACACCACCTGAGCAGTCCGAAGACACCGGCCGCGGCGACTCGCTGGCGTCCAGGTTGGACGCCGTCGAGGACCGCCTGGCCGAGATCACCGAGCGCTTGGACGACTTGAAGACCGACCTGAGAACGGTGGCCGAGAATGTCCGCCCGAACCGGTAGCGGGAAATTCGCCGCCGTGGTGTTTTCCATGCCATTGATTTCATCTGGAATCGCCGCCGATCCCCATGCGGATTCGACGCACTTCCAGTGCATGAGCAGTGCGGAACCAGTGCACAACGGCTTTGCGAGGCGCTGAACGATGGACCTGACCAGCGGCTGGACGGGCGAGACCGCGTGCGCATTACAAGCGGCGTTAAGGCTCAGCAATGAGGGATTCGCCGAGCACCTCGGAATCGGTGTGCGCACCGTGGCCGGGTGGCATCAGAAACCGGACCTACGTCCGAAATCCGAGATGCAACAGCTCCTCGACACCGCGTTGGAGCAGGCTTCGGCTCAGGCGAAGGACTGCTTCGCCGCGCTCACCGCAAACTCGACGGAACAGGATGTCCGCAACGAACTGTCAGGCAGCGTCTCTGGCTTGGTCTTTCAGGTAGGGCAGCACGTCGGCGACACCCATGTGCACCAGCACTTCTCCTCGGATACGGGCTCGGCGGAGCGGGTCTCTGCGGTCACCGAAGCTGAGCGCCGGTTAAGCGCAGACCCGAACATCGGTGCGGCGCTGGACTGGGTCGACAACAGGGCTGGATGGGAACCTGGCACCGCGCGCAGGAAGACTGCGGCACGGTTAGCGGAGCTCGACGCGAGCTCTTTACAGGACCGAGGAAAACGCCGCGGGCGAGTGAATCAGCGCGACATCGCGCACGCACTTGCCGAGTACTACCGGGACCGTCCGGACACTCACGGGCTCTACAGCGCGCGGTACGGCGACCACGAGTCGGCGACGAGCATCCTCACCAGCTCGGATTGGCTCGATCTGAACGCGCCTCTCATCGCATCGCATGACCGGCTTCGAGCTTCGACTGCGGCTGACGCCGAACTGTCGTTGGACGAGGAAGCCGCCTCGCGTGCCATCGATCGGCTGGCGGAGACGCTGACGCTCGGAATCCGCATGGTCGACATGCCGCTATACCGGCTGCTTGGCGTCGACTTCGAAGGTGGGCGGGTCGGCGGGTCACTCGGGATGACGCGGTTCGTCGAGTACGCGCTGACGATGGATCTACTCGAAGCCGAGCTGGTCGACGCGCTCACCTCGGGCCAAGTGCCGGAACCGGGGGCGCTCTCGCTACGGGACCGCCACCTGCCCGACGTGGCATCGGTGTTGGACATGTCCGGGCGGCTCTGTTCCGGCGGCACGCTGGCCTTGTGCGCCTTCGCGCGCCCGGCGAGCCCACTCCGCGGTGAAGCCGACTACCTGTTGCTCGTTCAGGAGCGTTCGGGCCACGTCGTGAACGCCTCCCGACGCCTGGCCGTCACGCCGAAGGGCTTCCACCAACCGTTGACCGACGTGCGCGCCGATGCGCAGGTCGGCGCGACGCTGCGGCGCGAGATGGAAGAGGAGCTGTTCGGCCGCGACGAGATCGACAACACCGTGGGCGACCAACGCAAGGCCGACCCGATGCACCCGAGTCGTCTCTCCGAGCCGATGCGCTGGCTGCTCGATGAGCCCGGCCGACTGCGGACGGAGTGCACCGGTTTCGGCCTGAACCTGGTCAGCGGGAACTTCGAGTTCGCCGGGCTGATCGTCGTCGAAGACGAGGAGTTCTGGAACCGCTTCGGCGGGCAGATCGAAGCCAACTGGGAGACGGCGAACCTACGGCAGTACTCCAGCCTCGACGGCGAAGCGCTGGCCGACCTGGTGCGCGATGTAGCGTGGAGCAACGAAGGATTGTTCGCGCTGCTGCAAGGACTTCGGCGGCTCGCGAACCTTGGCGGCGAGCGGGTGGACCTGCCGGAAATCGGATGGGAGCTTCGGTAGTGGGCGACAACTGGTACAGCGGGAACGCCGCCGAAGACGGCAAGGAAACCCGCGGCTGGCTGCTCGGCCACTTCAGGCCCGAAGAGGACGTGCGTCACTCGACTGACGCCGAAGTGAAGTGGGGCATCCACGAGCCCGGCGAGGCGCGTACGGAGTGGGCATCTGACGCCGACCGCACGACGATGCTGCTTCTCGTCCAGGGGCGGTTCCGACTCGATCTCGCCGAAACCAGCATCACGCTGGAGAACCAGGGCGACTACGCGGTTTGGGGACCGGGCCACGAACACAAGTGGGAAGCGCTGACTGACGCGGTCGTGATCACCTTCCGCTGGCCGACGTCGTGAACTCGGCGTCCACTGTGGGCAGATCCAGGCGCGGATCATTGCTCTCGCCGAGCCTGCGAATTCCCTGAAGCAGCGCGAAAAGACCTTCGTTGCTCCACGCTTCGTCAGCGATCAGTTGGTTCAACAGCTCGCGGTCCAGTGTGGAGTAGAGCCGCAGCCCGGACGCCTCCCAGTTCGCCTCGATGTCGCCGCCGTACCGCCTCCAGAACTCCTCATCGTCGATGACGACGAGACTCGCGAACTCGTAGTTCCCGCTCACCAAGTTGAACCCGAACCCGGTGCACTCCCGACGCAGTCGGCCGGGCTCGTCGAGCAGCCAGCGCATCGGGTCCGAGAGCCGACTCCGGTGCATCGGAGCGGCCACGCGCGGCTCCCCCGACGTCCCATCGACCTCGGCCCGGCCGAACAGCTCCTCTTCGAGCTCTCGAAGTAGCGTCGAGCCGATCCGCGCTTCCGCACGAGCTTCCTTCAACGGCTGGTGGAACCCCTTCGGGATGACCGCGAGTCGTCCAGTCGCGTTGAGCACGTTCCCCGAACGCTCCTGGACGAGGAGCGCGAAGTCCGCCGGACCTCGGTACGGGTCGGCCGGTCGCGCGACCGCGCAGAGGGCCAAGACTCCGCCGACGCACTTCCGTGCGGATAGGTCAAGAACACCAGGGAGATCCGGTAGGTATGCGTCCCGGAGCGGTAACTCTCCCGGCCGAATCGATTGCCCCTGGCTGATGGCGTCCAGCAGCTCGCCTTCGAGGAGATCCGAGGTGAGCGCGTACTCGACGAAAGGCGCGAGGTTGAGCGAGCCGTTCACCGTGTCACCGGTGAAGTCGACATCGTGGAGACGGTAGAGCGGCGCGTTGATCATCCGCACGCCGAGCGCCGTGGCTTCGGCGAGTCGGTGAACCGCTCTCCGGGGGTCGATCGGGTTCGTCGCTGGGCTTGAGTGCTGCTCAGTCAGTGCTAGCGCATCACCTTCCGGTGTGAGCGGTGACGCGAGGTCGATCCAGTCCGGTCGTGTGAGAAGGCTGGTTCCGACCTCGCAGTCATCCACTCGGGCGCGGTGGATCGAGTATCCGTTGGCGAGGCTCCGCCCGTAGTACTCGGAAAGAGCTTCGGCGACTGCGTCCCGCCCGATGCGAGACCGCCGGGCGTTCCGGTCGAGCAGGTCACCCGCGCTCAGCCGGGACAGACGGGATCGAACCTTCCGCTTGGCGGTCCCGGGCGCCCACCCAGTGTGCTGATCGAGCCAATCGAAGGCGGAGAGAAGGTCACCGGACGCCTCGACTCCGTCCGCGGTCGGCGACTCGATCCCGGCCCCCGTGCTTGGCTCGGCGCTTGTCGGCTGCGGGGTCGATCGGTCGTCGCTGCGGGGTGCCGCTGTAGGGACTTCCGAGGCGACCGAGCGCGTTTCGGGCTCGCCGAGCAGCGTCTCAATGCTGTCGCCGAAGATTCGCTCCAACAACCTCGCCGTCGCTGGCCGCACCCTCCCCAGCGGCTTCCCGCGAGCCCCGCGCCCGGCGACGAGCCGTTGCAGGTGCCGCACCCCGAGCGTGCCCACCTCGCCGTGCTCGCGCGCGAACGCCTCGGCGTACTCGGCGAACTCCTCCAACGTCTGCCGCCGCTCGCGTATCCGCTGTTCGAGCACCGTCCGGTAGCTCCACACCGTCGATCCCCTCCCCGAAGAGGTCGCCTCGTGTCGTCCGCAAGTCGCCCCGAAGTCGTTCCGCCACGATTTCAGCAGCAACAAGCTGATTTCAGTCTGACACGGGCCGAACACCCACGGTCCACCGAGTCGTCCGGCGGCGAGCGCTCCGCCTCTCTTACGCCGCCGCCGGACCCACCGCGGGCGGAGCCGGCAAACCCCCGATCCCCGGTTCCGCCCGCGGCCCAACTTCGAGGAGAAGCCGCGTGTCCGAGACGATCCAGTGGTTCCAGTACAAGCCCGGCCTCGTCGGCGAAACCCAACGCGTTACCCACTGCACCCGCCACACCATCGGAGACCGAATCCGCTCTTGGTGCCGCCGTGAGTTCGACGTCTCCGCCGTCGAAGAGGCGGCAGAGCCCGGCGCAGAGCTAGGCCCCGGCCAAGTCGCGCCATGCGGACCGTGCGTTCCGTGTCTACTGCTCGCTACTGCTGCAACCGAGCAATCCCCGCCCCAGCCACCCGCCCGCGTCGCGCTCGCAGTCGAGCATCCATAACTAGCCATGTGCTGCCGATACGCGTGGATGACCAGCGTCCGCGAATCCCGCTGGCACCTGGTCCCGATGTCACGCGGCGGGCCGACTCCCGCCGCCGCGTGCGGGCACCGCCTGCACACCCCCGTTCACCGGCGGCTGGCCGAGACACCACCGCTCGGACTCGGACGTCTCGCGCGCACGCTCTGCGATGCCTGTCAGCACGCAGGTTGTTCGGAGGCGAAGCGCAACCGCGTCCGCGCAGCACCCGGGAAGTGGCCGGGACGCTGTCCTGTCCCACCAATGCTGTCTCGCCACAAGCCGCTGACGGCATCCACGGGACAGCAAGGACGACCAACGCACGCTGTCCCAAACCTCAAAACAGCAGTTCAGCCACATGAGGCAGCTGTCCCAGGCTTTGAAGCCCGAGCCGTTCGCGGGACACCACTGGGACGGCCGAAGGACACCTCACAAACCGCTGAAGCCGGGACCGTCGGCAACACGCACCGGCACAGGCGTTGACGCCCACTCATCCGACGGAAAGGGAGCAGAACCGTGGACGAGATCGACGAAGAGCAGCCAGCGATCGTTGGCCCCCCGATCCCGGTCAGAGTCCAGGCGGACTCCGTTGCGGCCGGTGTCGGCAACGAAACGACCGAGACGACCGACGGCTCAACGGAGGACTGACTCGGCCCAGACGCATCTGACTACTCGCCATCGCAGCTGTGCTCCACAACGCCAAGCCGGAGTGATTGATCCAATCGGGTTACCTCGCAGGTCCGCCACCCACGCTAATGATCTCGTGGGTATGGTCCCGACCTGGATCGACATCTGGAGGGATGCCCGCTTGGTTTATGGAGACCGAGACTTCATGCGAGTGCATGAAGACGCCGCGCCGTCGGTGATCGGAGCCGAGCACATGGCGACGCTGGATGGTGACGACGATGTGCCCGAGACTGCGTACGTCCCGGCCGCGCGAGTGACCAAGCGGGACGCTGAGGTGACCTTGGAACTACGGCAGACCGCTTCGGGAGATCGCGCGTTGCTGGCGTTCACGTCGCTCAAAGAGTTGGTCGAAGGATGCGGTGACGGACAGGCGTGGGTCGCGGTCCGCGGCTGGCAGGTCGAGGGCTTGCGGGAGAAGTCCGGGGCCGATGTGATCCTGTGGGATGCGGCGCTACCGATCGAGGAGCGCCAGGCGAGGTTCCAGGAGGGCAACCGGTGAGCGGCAGCGAAGTCGACCCCGCAGTCCTGGACGGGCTCGCCAGCAAGCTGCGCAACGCCAGCGCAGACATGGAAGGCGCGGCGACGGCGCCGCCGGAACCTCAGGCTGGTGTGGTCACAGGCGCGATCATGGGCGCGCTGGCCCAGCTGACCGAGGCGCTGGGCAATGTCACCACCGGCGCAGGCGCAGCAGGAGACTCCGTCGCAGATAGCCGCGTCGTGTACGTGGACACCGACTATGAGCAGGCGGCTGCCTTCCACGCGCAGGAGCTCCAGGCTGAGCAGCCGCGCTGAGAATCTTCGAGGGGGAACACCGCAGTGGGACTGGATACCAAGGTCGAGGGCGATCCTGAAAGCCTGACGGCCACGTGCGACTGGCTACGTGAGCAAGCCGAAGGAAGTTCCGCGACCGCGGACCAGGTGCACTCGGTCCGCGGTGAGTCCGAAGCCGGGTGGGGTGAGTCCGCCGGAGAAGCGTTCCGCAACCTCATGACCCAATTCGGGCGCATGACCGACGACGTCACCGGCGCACTGAACGACACGTGCGGAGCGCTGGAGACGCACAGCGACGACTTACGGACCGTCCGAACCAAGATGCAGCAGGCTCGCGACGTAGCCGCGGCAGGCGGTCTGGAGATCAAGGGCTACGAGATCCAAGAACCTGGTCCTGCTCCTGCGAATCCGACTCCGCTGCCGACGGACAAGCCAGCAACCCCGCAGCAGAAGCAGGACCACGGCGCGGCGGTCCAAGCTCAGGGAGCTTTCGAGAAGAAGGCGCAGGCTTACGCTCAGGCTTCGCAGATCGTGAAGGATGCCCGCAAGACGGAATCCGACTCCCAACACGTCTTGATCCGCTTCCTGTCCGGCGCCCTGGATCCGGCGAAGCTCTCGCTGACCCTGGCCGACATGTCAACGGGCATGGCCGGTGCGGTCGCGGTGCGCACCACCAAGTTCCGCGCCTTTGCCGAGGAAGCCATCACCAAAGCCGAACGCGCAGCGCACCTCACCACAAGCCAAAACCTCAGCCTCTCCAACCGCACACAAGCAGCGCGAATTCAGATCACCAACGAACTCGCCGCGAAAGACGCGATGGACAACGCGATGGCTTCGCGCGCGGCACGCGTCATCGACCGGTTCCCGCCGAAGGTCCAATCGGCCATCCGCGGGATGGACGCGAAACTGGTTCCGAAAGCACCGAAGTCCGGAAGCCCCGTACTCAAAGGCGCTGGAAAAATAGCGTCGAAACTACCGTGGCTCGGACTGGGGATCACCACTTTCGGAGTGGGTCTAGATATTAATAACGGAAAAGACCCCACCCAAGCCGCGGTCAGTGGCGGCTCCTCGTTCGTTTCTGGTGCCGTCGTCGGCGCTGCAATCGGTGGTCCTGTCGGCGTTGTCGTCGGCGGCGTTGTCGGAATTGGCGTCGGTTTCGTCGTCGACGAAATATGGCCGGACTAGGCTGACGCAGCGCCATTCCATGTCGAGAGGTTGAAGTTGCCTGAGATCGCACCAAAACCAGACCCGCGCACCGGCGAACCTCGCCCACCGCGCGCGCCGGTCTCAGCTGATTACAGCGGTGATGTGAAGAACGCCCCAGGACGAGCCCGATACCCGTCAGCCCCCGAGGGACGCGGGCCAGTGCTTGAGTGGCACCAAGGCCGCGTATCGACATCGATCTTGTCGGGCCTCCTGATGTCGGTGATCCTCATCGCCTTCGGAACGTTGCGAGACTGGGGAATCGGCTGGATGAGCACATGGTGGCTGTGGCTCTTCGTCATCTGGCCACCATTCGTCTTCTACTTCATCGGCAGAAGCGTCGGTATATCCGCAGGATCCGACTGGTTCGCAGTCAAAAACGGCTACGTCGACACTTACGAACTGGCCAAGGTCAAGGTAGTCGGCACCAGCGGCGGCCTCGCATGGGACCTGGAGCTCAAGGACAAAAGCGGAAACGAGCTCTCGATCAACCTACGAGAGATCCAGACTAACCGTAACCTCTGGGATCTCGTCTACAACGGAATTGTCCACTCGGTGCAGCGAGGCAGCGCCAAAACCAACCCGCACGCCTTGGATAAGCTGAGTCTTCGGTAGGCCTTGCTGATCCAGCAAGGCCTCAACCGGGACAGCTAGCGGTGCAGCGACCAGCACGATCGTCGAACACGTGAGGAACCTAGCCCCCACGCTCCCTCAAAACCGTCGCCTGCTAGCCTTTCTACGTCTCCGTAGAGGCACTGACGGCGTCGCTCACCCGGCACTTGGGCGACCCAAGCCGCTGAAGAGCCGACTCCACTGGCCCACTACGGGAGAAACCGCTTGGATTGGCGCCTTTTGCGGGCGCCAATAAGTCGATCATGGCTGATTTCTTCCTGCCGAGCCGGGCGGTGGTGAAGGAGGAGTGCAGTCGTGAGTCTCGAAGATCTGATCGAGCTGCGTCATATATTCACCGGCGAAAGCTGGGAGCAAGCGCGTCAAATCATTCGGCGAAACACCACACCTCAGCAAATGAGGGCGGCGTTGGCAGCGCACCGCCACCGCCAGTCAGTCGCGCATAGGATTTCAGCAGATCGCAGTGTGACTGACTCAAACCTGCGTACGTGTCTCCTCCCAGACGCAGCTTCTCTTTCGCAGCGCTTATTGGAAACTTCACTACTCCTAGCAGTTCACGACTGCCAGGGAAGCATTTTGCGCGAACCTTATCGAGGCCACAAGGTGTTCAGCGCGGTCAGTCCTCGGCGTGATGTTCTCATGGTGGACCTAGCCGAGGAGGTCCTCGAACGCTTTTTGCGGGCCTTGCTTCCGCCACTAACACCGTGGCCGAGTAGCCCTGGAGTCCCAGGGCTACGTTTCGTCCCCACACGTCGTCATCTACGCATGCATCTCCTCAATCAAAAAAATGAACTTACTGATGCGTGTGTGATTATTCGCAATGTCAACGCTAGCACATGGAAACAAATCTGGCCTGAAATCAGGCGCTCTTTCTCAGGGGAAGATTGCATTGATCCGATCCTGGGCAACACACAACGCCTAAGCCCCGGAGAACGAGAAGATTTCGACTTCCACAGGTCACAATGCGGCCCCGTCGCATTGGGAAGCATGATGCTGCGCCGCATAGGCCTCCTGAAAGATTCATTCGCCGTCGACACTTGGGAAGGAAACGGCGGCACAGTCATCAATGTCGAGATTCACGACGGCCCATCCGTATATTCCATTCTCGACAGTCTAGCCCATCCTATTTTTGGAATTATCGACGACGCATTCGTACTCGCTAACGGAACTCAGATCGATACGGGTATGGGCCACGCACGGATAGTTGACTACAAACCTACGCCAAGTAGATTCGCCGGAGATGCTCGAATTCTTCCTACCACAGGGCGACATCCCGCATTACTGTTGCGAACTCTGCCTGATACTACGACGGCGCCGCGGGAAAGCGGAACGGTTCCAGCTATTACGGCACCGGAGGTTTGGAAATGACCTCACGCGCACCTCGGTCGACCAATAATTCATTAACCTTGACCGAACTCATTGACAAAGTACTGGGCTGCGATAGCCGAACGCGGCGAGCGAGATCACTAATGCTGGCTGCCTCTGCCTGTGCCGCTTTCCTAATTGCAAGCACTGGCGTGCTATTTGCTCTTGCTTTTGCCTTGGGCACCTCAAGAGCGCTTGGCGCGACCGGAACACTGATCGCCATTACTGGCTTCATCCTGGCACGACTAAAGATGCGATTCTCCTCATCACGGTAATTTCCTAAACATTCGACACGTCACCTAGCCGCAGTACTGCCGCCCCGCTCCTAGAGCCGTCTAACGGACCTGCGTCGTCTTGGTGCTCTCACAGGGCTCGCGCCTCCAGCAACCTTGACGGAACCCGTTCGGCCAAAAGGAACACCGCTCGTCCCACGTTTACGAAGGCACGGGAAGCGCAAGCCGTGTAGTTAGCGCGCAAGAACGACCTCGGACACCAGTGGGTGGGATCCCTCCCACACATTACGAAGCAGTTCAGCAGTCGACATGGCGGTGTGGCGCAATGCGCCCGCCGCCATGTCGCATTGGGTCATCACCCTCGCGTCCGCGGGGGTGATGACTGTGGCTGAGACGAATGTGCCCGCTGTCGTGCCGCGGCGGTGGGCGGGCAGCGATCACGTCGAGCGGGTGTCAGCCCCGGTTCTGCCCGTGCCTGAGCTGGCTGCGGTGCGCAGCGGGTCGAGCGGTGTGTATCGGATCGCCGCGGTCGATGAGCGAGGGCGCATCGCCGATCGTGCAGTGGTCCAGGCGTTGGGATGGAGCGCTGGGCAGCGGGTGCGGTTCGATCTGCTCTCGGCTACGGCGCTGTTGGTCCGGCCGGAAGCGGCCGGGTTGTTCGGTCTCACCCGGCGAGGCCACATCCCCCTGCCCGTCCCGGTGCGGCGGTGGTGCGGCGTGCAGGCAGGCGATCGGGTGCTGCTGGCCGCCAGCGTGCAACGCGGCCTGCTGGCCGTGTACACGATGGCCGCTCTGGAATCCATGATCAACGAGTTCCCCCTCCCGGCTGACGGGGGTGAGCAGTCGTGAGTACCGGTTCGGAGAAGACAGCGGGCGCTGCGGAGTTGGAAGCGGCGCGGGTCGTGCTGGAGCGGATGGGAGTCTCGCCGGAGGACCTGCTCGGCGCTTCCGCGCAGCGTGCTCCGCTGCCGACGTTCGCCGACTACATCCCGAAGGTCTCGGCCGCGGTCTCCCAGGGCACGCGCCGGGTGTACGCCTCCTACTGGAAGCGGATCGAGCAGCAATGGGGCGATCGACACCTGGACGAGCCCACACCGCTGGAGATCAAACAGCTGGCCGAGCACATTCGGGAGCACGTGGTGTCGCGGCGCAACGCCCGCGGTGGGCGCAGCGCCGCCGAGCACCTCATCGCAGCGCTGCGGTGCCTGTACCGGCACGCGGTCGCTGACAAGCTGATCGGCGATGCCGAGAACCCTGCGAAACGGGTGCCGAAGCCACGCCGGCTCCCCAGCACCCGGCGAGGACTACCAGCGACCGGCCTCGAAGACGTTCAGCGGGTCGCGGCCACCACAGGCAACGACCCCGCGTTGGACACGCTGCTGCCGCGGCTGCACACCGAGACAGCATGCCGGCGGGGCGGCGCGCTCGCCCTGCGCCCGCACGATCTCGATGCGGACCAGTGCCTGATCTTGTTGCACGAGAAGGGAGGCACGGTCCGCTGGCAACCGGTGTCGCCGACCCTGATGCGCCATCTGATGGCCCACGCCGAAGAACGTGGCGCGTCCGTCGACGGTGGACAGTTGCTGCGATACCGCTCCCGTGCGCCGATCACCTCTCGCCGCTACGACCATCTGTGGAAACGGATCGGCACCCACCTGCCGTGGGTGGCCACCCAGCAGATCAGCACCCACTGGCTCCGCCACACCACGTTGACCTGGGTCGAACGACACTTCGACTACGCCGTCGCCAGAGCATTCGCCGGGCACACCAGCACCAGCGGCGACACGAGCACCACCACAACCTACGTCCGCGCCAACCTCGACGAAGTCGCCACCGCTCTAGCAGCAATCACCGACGAACCCCACCCACTCGCCCCCGACACACCACGACAAAAACAGCAGCACGACTGAACTCCACCCACGCATCCGCCTACGCCTTGGGCGAAGGCGTAGGCGGATGCCTTCCTCCTCATCGATACGGAAACCAACCACCTAGGGAACACTTCGTTCGAACCGCACACTCGCCACGATCGCGACCGAGGAACACATCCCCGACCGAACTGCGCCAGTGGACCACGTACCGGCCTGGATCAGTCATACGAGTTCGCAATGTCCGAAGTCATCAACAAGCGGACACGAACCCGTCCGCGTACGAGGCCGAGTCGCATGGGAGACTTGAACTCCCGCCAGTGGGAGTGATCCCCGAAACGGGGATGCATCTCCATACGGAAGATGTTAGCCGAAACACCTACCCCTTTCACAACCACCCTCGATCACGTCATCTACACGCCGCACAAGCGTGGGTCCGCCACAGCGCGCAGACTTACTTTTCATTGCTGGCTGACTTCATACGGAACATGATCGACTCGATTAGACGTTTGACGACCAGCCGCCCCGGAAAGATCGGCGCTCCCCAATTTCCGCAGGCTCTTAACCACCGCCGCAACACGTTCTCTGTCCGTTCGACTCAGGCCGGGGGCACCACCAGCAATCACACCACTCATCGGGTCAGGTGACCTGCAAATCCGGGTCGAGGTAGACCTGGCCATGGAGCGCCGCGCGAAGCGGGGAGTGGCCCGATGAGCGCAGTCAACCGTGGAACCGTCAGATCATGCGGCGTTTACGATCGATCGCTGCGTCTGCAGTGCGCCTGCACCCTTCTGGTCGCAATGGGCGCGGCCTACGTCTCGTATCGCCATGGCCGCGAGTTCGCCCTGCGGTACGGCGCCGACGACACCACCGCCACACTCTGGCCGCTCATTGTCGATGGACTGTTGACGATGGCGACCATCGAACTCTGGAAGGCCGGTCAAATTCCTGGCCCCACTGGCCAGTGGAAGGCATGGCTGTCGTTCTTCCTCGGCATCGGGCTCTCACTCTGCGCCAACATCGCCTCTGCACCTGAACTCAACATCTTCTCCATCGCCGTGGCCGCCTGCCCGCCCCTAGCGCTCCTACTCTCGGTCGAACTGCTCAGCCAAGCACTCAAGCGCCGACGCGTGGACGTGACGAACGAGATCGTCCGGGAGACCAGCGAGACCGAATCAGCGCAGCCACACTCGACCGGACCAGGCGATGACAGTGAGCCATCAGAGGCTCCCAGGCAGGTTCCAGGGGTATCAGCGCTGCGCACCCTGGCGAACACGGCATCTCATCGCAGTACCAACAACGCGCAAGCGAACCCGAGGACACTGCCGGCAGCGGCTGACGATCCCCTGCGCCATGAGGCATACCGTCTCGACGCCGAGCACTGGAACCTGCGCCAGCGTCCGATCTCCGCGGACACTCTCCGTCGGAAGCTCAGCATCGGATCAAAACGAGCCCGCTCCCTCACCAGTCACATCCGACAACACCGTCGACCAATGGAAACGCTGGTGATTGTCGAATGAATACTGTGAGCCCATATAGGCGGCTACTTAAGGAGAGGACGAACTCTACCGCGCCAAGGTAGTTATCAGCTGGATCCCACCAGCAGTTTCGCGTGTCAGTGCAGTTCAGCGACCCTAGTTTTTCCTCGTTCCGACGGGTTATCTCGCGTTGAACCGCACTTCTGTCGCCATCTGACCTTAAAAGAGGAGCAACGTGCATGACCCACCCTCACCCGAGCCCCGGACTGTGTTGCTCCGTTCTTGGGGATACCGCGAAGATTTTCGCAGGAATGCATCTCGACCATGCTCAGGTCGGCGTCGGGGTAGCGCCTGGCTGATGCCTGTTCCACGGCGTGGTGAACCACGATCTTCCCTTCGAGTTCGGGATAGTTCTCGAAGGGAAGGTTTTGCGGTAGTTCTTGCGGACCGCCTGGCCGAGCTGGGCGGGAACGTGGCCGGCGGCCTTGGCCGCGTCGGCGGCCTTGGTGACATTGGTGGCACCGGCGCCCCAGCCAGTAACGGCACCGCGGCTGCCGCGGACAGGCCAGCTTCGACGCCCTTGCCCTGCGCGGCGTACCAGGCGGCGTTGGTCAGGCCAGCGGCCTCGCCGATGCCGGGCACGAAGCCCGCCAGGTAAAGCGCGCCGTGCGCGAGCTGCGAGAACTTGCCCTCGGACTCGGCCTGCTCCCGGATCTCCGGCCGCTACGCCGAGGGCCTCCTTCGCCGCCACTGCGTCATGGGCCGTCCACGCGTGACGGGTTTCCTGCTGGGCCCGGTTCCACAGCGAGATCGCTTCGGCTTCGCGTTGCACGTACCGCAGGGTGCCCGCGTAGCGCTCCAGCACCTGGGCGACGGTCTCCAGCGCATCGCCGACGTCGTAGGACCGCGGGCCTAGGGCCTGCCCTCCAAATCGGTATCGGTGATCCGGAGTGATCACACGTGGTGTCCAGGCCTGTGCGAGACACTGGACGGCGTGGCGAACCGCGACGAGATCCACAACCAGATCACCGGCCCTGTGCGCGGGAACGTTCTCCAGACCGGCAACGTGCACGGCGACCTCCTGGTGTGGCAGCAACCGCCCGATGCGCGGCATGTGGATGAGTCGCTGCGCGAGCCGCTCTGGCGTCTCCGGCGCGAGGTCCGTGAAGCCAGCGCAGAGGCAGTGCGGACGTGGGGAATCAGCAGTTCCGGTGCGCTAGCGGTGCGCTGGCGCACCGCCACCGACGAACTGGGCGATCACCCGGAGAACATCCACGGCAACGTGGATCCCGTATCGCTGGAAGGGCAGTTCACGGCCGTCCGCGATACCTACCAAGCCGTTCGCTCGAAGCGACTGGTCATCGTGGGGCAGGCCGGTGCGGGGAAGACCGTGCTGGCACACCGCCTGATTCTCGACCTGCTCGACACCGGCCCGGTCCCGGTGCTGTTCAGCCTCGGCGGCTGGAACCCTGCCTCCACCGATCTCCAGCCCTGGCTGATACAGCAACTCCTCCGCGATTTCGGATTCCTGAACGGCAGCAACTCCGCCACCGGCGAGATCCAGGGACAAGTCCTCGTCCAGGAGAATCTGATCCTCCCGGTCCTCGACGGATTCGACGAGATCCCCCACCAGCACCACCCTGCCGCGATCCGCAAAATCAGCGACCTCGACTCACCCCTGGTCATCACCAGCCGCCAGGAGGAATACCGCGACGCCGCGCACACGGTCAGAGCAGTCGGCCGCGCCGCGGCCATCGAACTCCAGGACATCACCCCCGCAGAAGCCCACCGGTACTTACGTCTGAGCGCCGGCAAATCCCGCAGCCGGGACTGGGACACCGTATTCGGCCAGCTCCACACCCACCCCGACCAGACCGCCAGCCAGAGCCTCACCCACGTACTCAGAACACCGCTGATGGTCACGCTCACCCGCAATAACTACAACGACACCGCACATCACCACCCCAGCGAACTCCTCGACACCGAACGCTTCCCCACCACCACGGCCCTAGAAGACCACCTCCTGCACGCCTACCTGGGCACCATCTACCCCAGCAGCCGCGACACCGGCCCGCGCAGACCACGCCATACGCAGTGGAACCCCGACCGATCCCGCCACTGGCTCGGCCACCTCGCCGACCACCTCCAACGACGCCACACCCACGACCTCATCTGGTGGCACCTGCCCACCACACTCCACCGCCACACCCGCATCCTCCTCACCGCAGCTACTGTCGGACTCGGGTTCGCGCTCCTACTCGGACCCGCGCTCGGGTACGTGTTCGGGCTCGATTGGTTGCTCTCGATCGGACTCCCGTTCGGGCTGTCGATCGGGTTGGCGGCCGGGCTCGCGGTCGCGTTCGTCAACGAAGTGGGAATCTCTCGCAGGCATCCTGGACAGGAACCGGAACGACTGCGCCTGGGTTTGCGGCATCGAAGCGGTGTGAAGCGCACCCCGTTGGCATACATCGAGAAGTCCGTCTCCGAGTTCACCAACGGGCTCGTGGTCGGGCTCGTAGGCGGCCTCGTAGGCGGGCTCACGAACGGACTCGTGTTCGGCCCGGAGTTCGGGTTCGCCCGTCAACTCGTGTTCGGACTTGAGGGTGGGCTCATGGTCGGGCTGTTGATCGGGCTCATATACGGACACGTGAACATCGCTGTGTCCACTCTCGCAGACAGCCATGATCCACACGCCACCGACCCGTGGACACTCCTGACCCGTGACCGAAAGGTCGCGCTCGTCCGAACGATCGCGTCTGTGCTCACTGCTGGGCTCGTGGTCGTGGTCGCGATTCTGATAGGCGGGTCCGGATATCACGATGCCCATCTCGAGAACGCACTCCAGGCCGCGTTCTCAGTCGGGATCATGGCCGGACTTGTCCGTCTGGCGTTCTCGGCGTGGGGCAGTTGGCTGTTGTTCGCACGCCTGTGGCTGCCGCTGACCGGCCGCTTGCCCTGGCGCACGAAACGCTTCCTCGAAGACGCCTACGACCGAGGCGTATTACGCACAACAGGTGCGGCCTACCAATTCCGCCACGCCCGACTCCGAGACCACCTCGCCGAACACCACCGAACGCCACGCCGCAACAGCCGAACCGACCAGCCAGACCACGCCAGCCACGTCCACTTCGGACACACGCCCTAGCACCTCCGCCAAGGCCTGCCCGACATCGATTTGCCGTCGCCAAGCGCACACGGTGGCCTCAACACACAGCCGGACGAGCTCACCGGGAATACGTCGCGTGAGCACGCGAGAGCAAACCCCACCCGGGGGGGTAGTTCCCCTTGCAACCGCCGGAGTCGGCCACCACGGCGTCCAGCGGTCGGCCTCCAACATGTGCTCGCAGTACCGAACAGGCTGCTCGATGGCGAAGTTCAACGAGCGCCAGAACAGCACGACCTCAGCGGCGACCGAGGACAACAACCACTCATAGCCCGGAAACGCAGCGAGTACCTCGCGCACCGTTCGGAAACCGACCCCGCGCCCGCGATGCTCGGCAACCACGCGGATCGACTCGAGCATACCGAGCCGACACGTCGAGCAGACCCGCAAGTCCAGATCACCGACTACGAGCCAGAGACGGCGCCCCCCGAGAACGGCCTACGTGAGAACGGAGGCTCACGTTGAGCCATGCCACATTCCGCTTTGCAAGCGAAGCATCCCCGCGTGCGCGGGGCCGACATCATCGACCCGATCTCAGGGCCGTGGGTTCGGGAAGCATCCCCGCGTGCGCGGGGCCGACGCTCCGGTGCAGGGTTCAGCCCCGCCGGCGCGAGAAGCATCCCCGCGTGCGCGGGGCCGACGGAGACGATGCCGCCGACGCAGGCTGGTTCCCGGAAGCATCCCCGCGTGCGCGGGGCCGACTATGGCGGTACGACGGCTGGAACCCGAGCACCTCGAAGCATCCCCGCGTGCGCGGGGCCGACGCGTCGTCTACAAGTCGGACTGCGACCTGACTCGAAGCATCCCCGCGTGCGCGGGGCCGGTCTCGACGACATCGAGTGTGACCACATTTCTCAACGCATTGATCAGCACCTCACGGACCGCTGCGGAGGTGGATGTGGTCGATTCCGGGTTACACACAAAGATCGCTCGCACAGCCGGAAGCGTAGAGGAAGCACACATCCAATGGATAGTGACTTCACTGACCCGACGCCCCGTCGGTAGCGCGTCCGTGATCGTATCGATCGCTATGGACGCTCAAAACACTTTTGATCACGATGAGCAAGACGAGCCGCCCCGATCAGCGACCGACCGGAAACCTACGAAGACGTGCTGGGAGCGCGTAACAGCTCTCGCACATCGGGTGATCGGGCACGCCGGGCCGGACCGGGACGCCTTCCTGCTGATCCTTAAAAGCGTGATCGCAGCCACCGCAGGCTGGGTGATCGCAAACGACCTGCTCGGAGCACCCTCGGCTACGTTCGCGCCGTTCACGGCCCTGCTCATGGTGCAGGCCACTTTATCGCAGTCGTTGGACCAGGCCGCTCGGTACGCTGCTGCGATGGTCGCCGGAGTCGTGCTGGCCGGGTTCCTGACGCCACTGTTGGGGGCGGCGACGGTGACTTTCGCGATGCTCATCATGATCGCGTTGCTGCTGGGTCGCTGGCGCAAGCTCGGACAGCAGGGACCTCAGGTGGGTGTGGCGGCGCTGTTCGCCTACTCCTCGTTCACCCAATCCGGCGGCTCACCAGCAAGTTTCCTGCAGCTGGCCAGCATCGCAGGCCTGGTCCTGCTGGGCTGCGCGCTGGGAATCATCACGAACCTGCTGATCGTGCCGCCCCTGCGGTACCGCAGCGCCGAGTACGGCCTCAACTCGCTGGCTCGCTCGATGCGTGACCTGCTCACAGACGTCGCGCAGGGCATCGAAGAGGGAGTGCCGAAGCGCAACCATGCGGAGGCGTGGCAGCACCGGGCCAACCAGTTCCCGGACACCGTGGCCCAGGCGCGCTCCGCTGTCGAACACGCAGCGGAAACCATGCGGTTCAATCCGCGTCGCCTGCTCCTGCGCAACTCGACCTCGTTCGAGGGGCATCGCACCATCATCAACGCCCTCGAACGCGCCACCGAACAACTACGCTCGGCCACGCGAGGACTCACCTACACCACCAGTACCGACCACCCCCGAGAGGTCGAGCACGACCAATTCCTGACCGCCTACGGTCAGGTGCTCTCCGCAGCAGCCGAAGCCGCGCGCTGTCTCGGCGACTTGCACAGCGCCGAAGACACCGAACACGCCGAGCAGCTCGACGACGCAACCAACCGGGCACGCCAGGCCTACCAGGCACTCGTCGAACAATCCAAAGACCAGGAGCTCGACAGCCCCCAGCAGTGGCCCGTCTACGGCGCGCTGCAGACCGACGCGCACCGGCTGGTCGGTGAGTTCATCCAAGCCAAGCAGAACCTGGACCAGCTCATGGACACCACCGAGGACGATCCAACCGAGAAGGCGGTGTCCACTCCCGCGTAGGGCTAGTACTGATAGTCGCGTGGCCTTCTTCCCAGGATGCTGGTACCGATGCCTGCTGCCGAGGCAGCAGCTGGCCGAGGTCGAAGTGCTTGGAGGCAAGAACACTCGCGAATTTTGATCATCGTCTCCTCAAATTTGAGGAGCATGAGGGTGACCTCACCCGTGCCCGTAGTTTTCGTCGAGGTCTCTGTGCTCGAAGCTGCGGCCAGTATCAACGACTTTTCTGCACTGAAACTTCTCGCCGTTGCGCCCCCGGCGGTCAAGTCCCATCCCGCCGCGGGACTCGCCAGCACACACAGGCGAAGCGGCACGTCGGCGAGACCTATGGCGAGCCAAATTGCATGAGACAATCTTTTAGGCTCAAGTTATTTAATTTGTCAATCAGAACGTCGGCTATTAGTTCAGCGCGATTATGGAACCGTTCAGGGCCGTAGCAAAGAGCGTCCACACCAGATAGGGAAGCAAAACCCAGCCGGCCAAAGAATCTCGACGCCGAAAAACGCTTACCGTGACAATGATCACCACGTCAAGCGCTAGAATATCGACCATGGCGGCGACTGGGAGTTCGAGAGCGAAGAACAGAGGCGTCCAGAGTGCGTTGAGAACCAATCCCACCAGGTACAGCGACAAATCCAATCGGGCGTTTCCGATCGAACCTGCTACTAGCCAAATCCGCCAGCCCGCGAATGCAATGAGGACGTACAAGGTAGTCCACACGGGGCCGAAAACCCAGCTAGGGGGCGCCCAAGACGGCTGCGTCAGCGCAGCGTAACTCTGGGCGGCCGCCCCTGCTGCGAACGAGCCCGCCACCGCGACCGCGGCGACAGCGAGCACGAACCCCGCAGCAGCGGAGAGTGCCCGTCCGACGCGAACACCGTGCACACTTAAAATACCCATGCTCGCCTCTACGGTCGTTGGTCATCGTTTCGCCCGCCAGGCTAACGCTGATCGCACTGGTTTTGCTTCGGCTTGCACTAGGGCGAGGACCGAGATCCGAGATCGTCCGGGGCCATGGACAAAGAGGTGGCAAGACACGGTCCCCAACCGAGGCGGTAGCGTTCCGTTGCAGCACAACGACGCCGAACCTGCACCAGTCCCGGATACGGCGGCGAGGACGTCGACCTCGAGGACGGCTCGTCATCGACATCAGCCGGCGCAGAACCGAATTCCCGGCGGTGCAGCACGCGGCTACAGTAGCGATCAGAAGGGCTCTGGCACGCTCAACCGATACTAAGGGCCGCTGCGCCCTGTCCCTGTCGAGATGCGTGTCGCCAGAACGGCGCAGCAGGTCTGGTTGAGATCGGCGCGTCAGGTCCGGGCTGGGCGACGGTGCGCCGAACGAGTTCCGCGGTTCGGACGATACGAGTCGGGGTACCGCCGAACGGCGCCGGGTCAAACTGGTCCCTGTACGTCATCCGAGGCGTGGAGGCAGGAGCAAGATATAGGTGGTGGTGTCATGTTGTGCCTCGTGACCGGTGCGAGCGGTTACATCGGCGGGCGGCTCGTGCCCCGCCTGCTGGCCGCAGGCCACCAGGTACGGTGCGTCGTGCGCACCCCGGACAAGCTGCGCGACGTGCCGTGGCGCCGGGACGTCGAAGTGGTGCGTGGCGACGTGCTCGACGAGGCGTCGATGCTGGAGGCCTGCCATGGGGTGGACGTCCTGTACTACCTCGTGCACTCGCTATCCGGGGAGGACTTCGCTGCGACCGATCGGCGGGCGGCACTGATCACTTCGGAGGCCGCGGCAAAGGCCGAGGTGAGCCGAATCGTGTACCTGGGCGGCGTGCACCCCGACGAAAAAGATCTTTCCGAGCATCTGGGCTCGCGCGCCGAGGTAGCGCGCATTCTTCTGCGCAGCGGGGTGCCGACAGTGGCCTTGCAGGCAGCGGTGATCATCGGATCTGGGTCGGCGAGTTTCGAGATGCTGCGCTATCTCACCGAGCGGCTACCGGTGATGGTGACACCGTCCTGGGTCCGAAACCGGGTGCAGCCGATCGCGGTGCGGGACGTGCTGCACTACCTGGTCGGAGTGATCGGGCTGCCTGCTGAAATCAACCGGACCTTCGACATCGGCGGCCCTGAGGTGCTGACCTACGCGGAGATGATGCGACGCTACGCCGCCGTGGCCGGGCTGCCCAAACGGATCATGGTCCCAGTGCAGGTGTTGTCTCCGCGGTTGAGCTCGCACTGGATCAACATCGTAACGCCGGTGCCTAAGAGCATTGGCAGACCACTGATCGAGTCGCTGGTGCACGAGGCAGTGTGCTCCGAACAGGATATCGATGAACACCTCGCACTATCGAGGAACGAGCTAACCGGATACGAGCGCGCGGTAGAACTCGCGCTGCACAAGATTCGGCACGCCCAGGTAGAGACGCGTTGGTCGGATGCTTCCCCTGCCGAAGCGCCCGCGGACCCGCTGCCCTCGGATCCGGCGTGGGCAGGCGGTAGCGCCTATACCGACGAGCGGGAGCGCCGCAGCGGTGTGCCCGCAAGCGAGGTGTGGCGAGTGATCGAGGGTATCGGAGGCGCTCGCGGTTGGTACTCGTTCCCGCTGGCCTGGGCGGCGCGGGGGTGGGCGGACCGCTTGCTCGGCGGCGTCGGACTGCGCCGCGGCAGGCGGGATCCCGATACGTTGCGCACGGGTGATGCCCTGGACTGGTGGCGGGTAGAGGAGATCCGCGACGGGCAGCTGCTTCGGTTGCGCGCCGAAATGAAAGTGCCGGGGCAGGCATGGCTGGAGCTGTCCGTTACGTCCACTAGTGGCGGGGGTTCGTGTTACCACCAGCGCGCTATTTTTGTACCGAGCGGACTGGCCGGGCAGGTCTACTGGTGGTCAGTGGCGCCGTTCCACGGCATCGTCTTCGGAGGCATGGCGCGGAATGTGCTTCGTTCGGCGCAGCTCGCGCACGAGCGGGCTCGCGTACAAGAGTGAGTCACGTGATTCCGACAGTGAACGAGATGCGAATCGCGCAGCTTCATGAAATTTTCCCGTATCGGTACCACGCTGATAGCGGGAAAATGGCAACCGAAGATTACTTCGATCTCGATTTCGGGAGGGTGCCGGGCTGATTCGATGGGAGGAAATCTAGCCCGGCACCCGCGCGAGGAGCGCAAGACCAGCTGTGGGGGACCGCTTGCGCGACCGATCATGCACGGCGTCACTCGCAGAAGCGACCCTACCGCCCATCGCTTGCGTTACGCCAACTTTCTCATCACTTACGCCCGATCAGAGTAATGCTCTGCCTTTTTCCTGAGTCCGTTGCGCTCGACTACGCCTTATCTCTGCTGCGATGACGACCTAACCAACTGCGATAAGCGCCGAGATCATATAGTTGCCTGCGGAAGCAATAGCAATAACTGTGCTCTCACAAGTATCGCACGCCGTTGCCGAAACCAAAGAATACTCTCACGCATCACGTCAATATTTCACACTGATTCCCAGCTCTCTCGCCGCTCAAGCACACGGGTGGCCTATTAAGATGCCAGCGCAAGATGACGCTCCCAGCAACGGCCAACTTAGTGGCTTAAAATTCGACCACACTCCCCAAAATAATTCACACTTCTTATCGGTTTTGTCGAGCAAAACCGCGAAATCGTCTCCAGTAACTCCGCTTGCATTGAAAATCGCACCCGCGGAGATCGTGATTCGCGATGCGAAGGGTTCACGCTATCGCCAGCCGCTCGCCCGGGCCACGTGGTTAGGGGCAGCGCTCCTTCCGCGCAGCAGGGCTCGCTGAACTTCCGGTTCTGTGTTTTCCTCGTTCAGTGGTCTCGTCGCACAGGCCGCTGTGGGAAAAGGGGTCGGCGAACGTAGTAGTCGCTACTGCGCTCGTCGGTCCCCGCACCCAACGCCCTCCGTGCGCGAGCCCGGTGTCGCAACACAGCGCATGGCCTTCGCGCTCGATGCCCCCCCCCCGTGCCGCGCTGCCACAGTCAGCACCCGAACCCGTATCGATCGTGCTCAGCCAAAGTGAGTGTGTCCGTTGCTCACGTTTGAGCCTTTCGTGGGCGCCTCCCCCGGTACCGATCCCATCGCGCGGTCGCGGGACATCGTGTTCACCGGCTCGCCGGTCTCCGCTGAAGTCAGCATCAAGAGCTGATCGGAGCGGAGATCGCTTCGGCCAGTTCGGCATACCAATCGAAGTGCTCGGTGAGGCCGCCTGCACGCAGTGCCCGGTTCAGGCAGCGCGGTTTGCCGGCCAGACGCAGGTGTCGTCCACTTGTTCGAGTGCGGTGCTCAACGTTGATGAGCAGTTCCAGGGCGGCAGAGCCCACGAAGGTGATCTGGGAGAGGTCCAACACGAGGACGGTCGAGGTAGCGGACAAGCGAGGCAGCAGCAGGCCGCGCAAGCGAGCCGTCCCCACATCGTCTAGATCTCCGTTCGCGTGGACGACGATGACGTTGCGCACTTCGCGGCTCAGCCGCAGGCGCGGTTCGCCTGGTTTAGATGTCGTCGTCGCGCGATCGGCAGGTCCGATCGTGTCCGGGAAGGAAGCGTCCGGACCAGTAGCGCGTAGGTGCTCGGCTGGATTGCTGCTGCGGTCGGTGGTCACGGTCACGGCCCTCTCCTGTTCAACACCCTGCGAGGGCCCCTTGGACTCTCGAGGTTCGTCAGCTCAGGGCTCTCGTGGAACCGGGCTGCGAACTCTCGGTGGGAAGGTGAAACGTCCGGGAGGCACCGCGTCATTGGGTTGTGCTGTTCAAACCAGCTGTGCTCTCAACCGGACCGCAGACGATACAGGACGGTGCACCTCCTGGCCATGGCCCATGTCACGCTCGCCGCGCACCGCGGGTCTACCACTACTTCCGCATAGAAGAATGCCCACACCAGCTCGGGCAGGTTCCCAGTGCTCGGCCCTAGAGGTGGTTACTGGTACGCACTTGATCCTTCGGTGCATTGCTTGCTCAAGTCACCCCTAGCTTCGCCCGTGTAGGGGCCGATCGACGTGCACCTGAAGCTCAATATGCCCACACTGTCGTACAGGGCCGACCTTCTCGCGCGGAGTTCTTGGCCCAACTGCAGAGAAGTCACGCCAACGCGCCTCGACGAACGATCGATTCACATCGCAAGCATTGTCTACCACTGCTGGAGTGACCATGTTCTTCCACGTGCAGAAAATGATCAACGAGATAGTGCCGGACGAGCCAGACCCCGGGGCCGCGAACGCGTTGCAAGAAGGGCTGGGCGGGCAGTTCGGTGAAATGCGCACGATGATGCAGTACCTCTTCCAGAGCTTCAATTTCCGGGGTTCGCAAGCGAGACCTTTTCGGGACCTACTGCACGGGATCGGCACCGAAGAGATCAGCCACGTCGAGCTGATCGCCACCACGATCGCACGCCTCAGTGACGGATCTGCCCGCTACAACGGCACTCCGACTGATCTCGACGAACCCGCGTCGGGCGGTGCCACCCCGCTGTCGAACGCGTTGTCCGACGGGAACATCCATCACTTCCTGGTCGGTGCTCAAGGCGCGCTGCCCGTGGACGCCGTCGGCAACCCGTGGTCCGGCTCGTACGTCTACAACAGCGGAAACTTGGTGCTCGATCTGCTGTACAACCTGATGCTGGAGTCAACCGGACGACTGCAGAAGTGCCGCATCTATGAGATGAGCGCCAACCGCACCCTGCGCTCCACAGTGGCCTATCTGATCGTGCGCGACCAAGCGCACGAGCACGCCTATGCCAAGGCATTGGAAAGTCTCGGGGTCAACTGGTCTAAGACTTTGCCGATCCCGAAGACCTCCGCCGAGAAATACCCCGAGGTCGCCACGTTGCTCGAGCAAGGCTTGGCGAACAAGCAGTACACCTTCGACCTCGACCACCTCTCCGAGGCAGGCAAGATCTTCCGTGGCGCTTCCCCATCGGATCGCAGCCAGACGCTGCGCACCGCACAAGCACCCGAGGGAGTGCCTGGCGATATTGCCGAACCACGCCCTGAGGAGTTCTCACCAGGGCTCGACGCCGAACTACTAGAGCTCGTCCAGGCGACCGCCGAGATCGAGCTCGCCGAAGCCGAGGAGCCGATTCGGTATGGACCCACCAGCTGACCTGTAGTCACGTGTGATCTCTTGCTCGAGCGGGTAGTAGTCGTATGACCGCAACACGTGACGAAACGGGATTCAAATGGGTTCGGTAGCACATTACATTGAGGTTCAAGCTCCAGCGCAGCTTTGCTATGACTGGTGGCGTCCGTTGACCCATGTGCCGGAAATATTTCCTGACGTGCAACGGGTGGCGCCACACAGCGGTGACGCGAACCTCACGCACTGGGTGGTCTCGGGTCCCGCTGGCAAAACCGTCGAGTGGGACGCGCGGGTAGTCGACGACGAACCAGGCCGCAAGGTGGCGTGGAAGTCAGTGGAGGCAGGCACGGAACGCTCCAACACCGTGTCGCATGCGGGAGCCGTTCGGTTCGACGACCACGGCGATTCGACCGGGGTGGAAGTCAGTTTGCAGTATCACGCCCCCGGTGGGGGCCTGGCCGAAGCAGTAGCCACGCTCTTCGCCGACCCGCAGCAGAAGGTAGAACGCGCTCTCGCTTCTTTCAAAGAACTCATGGAGAGTCCGAGCCTGACCCGTTGAGGTTCGCGGTGTTCGCAACTCACACTCTCCAGTTCACCAAAAGGCCGTAGCGCACCACCTGCGCGCGCCCGGCCAATTTGTGCTCGGGCGAAAGACGCCATGTCCGAGTACAGGATCGCTCCAACGCGTTCGACAACCGCGGTGCGCTGAGCCCAGCGCTGATCTCGGCGGCGTTAAGCCGCAGCTCAGCGCACCGCGCGAGCGCTGGAGCAGGTCGGATATCGACATCCAGTTTACGATCGCGAGCTGCGACGCCGCCGGAATTGGCCCTCAGTAGCGATAGTGCCGGTAGCCGCAGTCCAGTTCGATGGCGCCCGAAAGTCCCGTGAAAAGCTTCGCGTGGACGCCCTCGCCTTTTCTCGCCCGCCGCACTCGTCGAAATGGACGGCCACCAGCGCCGCAGTCGATTTTCTCGCGGGCGCGTGAAATTACTTAGAAATACAGATCAGACCTCGTTCGTGGAAAATCGAGCGATGCACGAATAGCTCGCACCTCTACTCCCAGCTCGATCGTTCTCGTGAAGCCTCCGGTCGCGGCCCGCGAAAAGTGTCCTCACTGGCTAGTTGTCTTCAAGGCGCTTAACAGTGCGTTCTGGGTTTCGAGAATTCACCATCGGGATTCCAGCCTTACTTGTTCGGGCGGAAAGCTCCCTGCGAGGTGGCACATGAGCGTGAGCACGGTGCCAGGTAGCGTAGCGCGAGGGAAACGGCAGTTCAGCGACTTTGAGTTGAAGCGTTCTGCTCTGCGAGCAGGTAAGTGAGGAGTGCGTGGTGAGCGAGCAACAGAAGGGTCAGAGCAACCTGGTGAACACGTCGTCGGTGCCGGCGTTGGTGGCAGGTCTTGGCGAGTTGCCGTCGCTGCTGATGGCTACTGACGCCATCGACGAGGTGGTCTGGGAGACGGCGATGTTGGCCGTGCGTGCCAGCGAGGACATCGATGCCTGCGGTGTGACCGTGTTGCGTGAAGGCAAGGCCGTCTCGCTACTTCCCGCGGCCGCGCCCTACGCGGAGCTGGAAGAGCGCCAGTACGCCAGCGACGACGGCCCGGCCATGGAGGCGATGCGCTCCCGACAGGCGGTCTCGGTGCCGGACATGGCCGAGGACACCCGGTGGGGCGACTACTCGCAGCAGGCTTCCGCAGTGGGAGTGGGTTCGTCATTGTCGCTGCCGCTGATCGCAGGTGAACAAGTCCTGGGTGCGATCACCTATTACTCGAACGCCCCGCGCTCCATCCCGGATGAGTTCCTGCTCGAGCAATTGATCGCGGACCTGGCCTCGACCGGCTTGTGGTGCATGCTCAAGCATGCCGACAAGCAGCAGATGAGCGACCAGCTACAGCAGGCGTTGACCTCCCGTGCCGACATTGACCAGGCCAAAGGCATCCTCATCGCCCAGCAAGGTTGCAGCGGTGACGAAGCGTTCGACCTGCTGCGGCAAGCGAGCCAAAACCGCAACGTGAAACTGCGCGACATCGCCAAACAAGTAGTGGATCAGGCGTCCGGCGGCGCGAAGTCCTAGCTCAGCGTCAGAGCGCCTGTTAGGTCCGCGCGTCGGCTTGGGTGGAGCCGTGGTCCGGTCGAAGGTGGCGGGGTGGAAGGCAGCAGGCCTGTGTGACCTAGGTTGATCTTTGCTCGTACAACCTCGTTGAGAAGGAACTCCCGAAGTGACCGCTGGAGACGAACAGACCGAAACCCGTGAAGGCCACGGCGATCGAGTGCTCGGTCTAGTGACCGACCCCGACATGCCCACCGAAATCGGATCGCGACTGGCTCAACGAATCACCGATTGGCTCGGTGAACGCACCGGCGAGGCGTGGACGGTCGAGGTGGTGTCAGACCCCGTGACCGCCGGCGAAGCCGACAGTGAGGAAATTCTTCAGGCTGTGCAGGCCTATCTCTCCGAGCGAGACTGGTCTTACGCGATCTGCTTGACAGACCTGCCGCTACTGCTTGAACAGAGCCCACTGCTGGCCGACGCCAGCAGCCAGCGCAAGGTCGCGCTGGTGTCGCTGCCTGCACTTGGCGGACTGCAACCGTACCGGCGCGTCCGCCAAGTGATCACTCAACTGCTCAACGATCTGATCAGCGGGAACGACGGCAGCGGACAGGCCTCCAGCGATCACCACATGGCCAGTTGGTGGACCGATAAGCTCGCCCCGATCCGACGCAGCAGCCCACCCACCGAGAACATCGACGTGCGCTACCAGGCTTCGCGGATACGCGGATGGATCCGCTTGGTCTCGGGCATGGTGCGCGCCAACCGCCCCTGGCAGCTCATCTGGGGCCTGTCGAGTGCACTGGCAGCAGCGCTGGCAGCAGCGGGTTTCGGGCTGTTCACCTCGACGGTCTGGCAGGTCGGAGATGTGCTGGGGCCCCTGCGTTCGATCGGTGCGACCGTGTTCTCGCTCGGACTGATGACTGTCTGGTTGATCGCGTCCCATAAACTTTGGGAACGCGTCGGCCGCCGAGCCGACCGCGACCGGCGCCTGGCAGTGCTCTACAACGCCTCCACAGTCACCACACTCGTGATCGGCGTGGCATGCCTGTACCTCGTCGTCTACGTGACCAACCTGATCGCCGCCGTGTTCATCCTCGACTCCAGCGTGGTCGCGAGCATGCTCGGTCACGCCACCGGCTGGACCACGTACGCCCAACTGGCCTGGATGGTGTCGTCGATGGCCCTGATCGCCGGAGCTTTGGGCTCCAGCCTGGAATCCGACGCGGCCGTGCGCCAAGCCGCATACGGCTACCGCGAAGAACAACGCCGTGCACGAGAAGCGACTGAGGACGACCGTCGCTGAGCGGTTTCACACAAATTCGCGCGGCATCCGTCACACCGGCCGGAGTCACCTTTACCTACGCGGCCGGTGTGGCGATGTGTCGGCTCGATTGTGACCGGACGTGCGGGCCAGGCTCGTGCAGAAGCTCAAGGCGGAACGATGGGAGCCCCTGGCCGCCGCACACAGAAGAGGTACGCGCGTGGTTGACAACTTCACACCAGTCAGAAGCTGACCAAGTTCGGGACCGAAACGTGGCGAAGGCGCTGGGTTTCGACTTCTCCTGATCAGGGAACACAGTCCCAGTGCGTGGGTTGAGCCAAAGCCCTCGTCGAACCTGCGGACGCTTGACCGCCGCACCAGGTACTGAAAGCGGGTCGCAGCACTGAAGCGAGAGTGAATGGACTACCAGCACGATGAGATCGCCACCGACATGCTCCAACCTTGCGATGAGTGGCAACAGTTGATCACTGCCGCAGAGTGCGCCGGGCGGCGGGCGGCCCGACAACTGGCCGTGAAGTGTTCCACCGAACACCTGGCCCGCGAGGGCAACGTCACGGTCCACGTCGAACCAGCCGAATCACCCGCAGCACTCTGGCTAGGTAGCCGCGGCCGCGCGGACTTCACTGATACCGGAGCACTCGTCCCGGTCACGATCACCGAAGGAGACTTGCGCCCCGCCCGGCAAGCAGCGGCGAAAGCCCGCTCGCTACTCGTCCACCACGCCTACGCCACAGCGTTCTGCACCGTGCTCGCGGAAGAGGCAGGCGTGACCGCAGAGGTCCGCTTGGCGGATCAAGCCCCGGCCAGCAAAGGCCGCTCGCGAAGTGAACTTCCAGGGCACGCCGAGCCGGACCCCGCGTGAAAATGTTTCGCCGGTCCCGAGCCACACAGGCCACAGCGCGCCACGGCGAGAAGCCAAGTTCGTGGTGACAGAGTGGCACTGTTCGCCTCGACGGGTGAGAGGCTAGTGCAGTGCATACAGGGGTGCGGATGAACTTGGTCGGAGAAGCCGAAGACATTACTGAGTGGCTGCTCACAGCGGCGGAACGGGGCAACACTGCCAGTGAGATTGATGAGCGGCACGCGGATGGCCGTGCCTGGAGTACTGGCAACCTGGTACGCCCACTGGTAGACGGTGCAGAGTACTTCGCCCGATTACGAGACGAATTGCGCGACTGCCGCGCTGGCGATCAAGTATATTTCGTTTCGTGGCGTGGTGATCCTGCGGAACACCTCGCCGAGCCTGGAACGGCGATCTCAGTGGAGTTAGCCCGCGCGGTGAGCTCGGGAGCCTCCGTACACGGTCTCGTCTGGCGCTCCCACCTTGACTGGATCAACAGGCACGCACGGGAAAACCGTGATTTCGTCAAGATGCTGCAGGTGCTGGGTGGCGCGGTGGTGCTCGATCAGCGAGTACGCGCCGCAGGCTCCCACCACCAGAAATTCATCGTGATTCGCCGTCCCGAACGGCCCGATACCGATGTCGCATTCGTGGGCGGCATCGATCTCAGCCACAGCCGACGGGATGATCGAGCCCATCGCGGTGACCCTCAACCGCAACATCACATGGCGGCAGCATACGGCCCGCGTCCTGCTTGGCACGACATCCACTTGGAAATCCGCGGCCCTGCCGTGTCCGACGTGGAGCATTGTTTCCGGGAGCGCTGGAACGATCCGACCGCACTGCAGCATTTGCCTTGGTTGTGGCTTTACGACAAACTACGCCGAGGCGCGACCACACCACTTCCATCCGTGCTGCCGGTGCCGCCGAAACAAGGTGAACATCTCGTCCAGTTGTTGCGCACCTACCCCAAGAAGACGCCACGCTACCCGTTCGCTCCACGAGGAGAACGCAGTGTGGCCCACGGTTACGCGAAAGCTCTTCGTCGAGCGCGTCGACTCGTCTACGTCGAGGACCAGTTTTTCTGGTCACCGATGGTCGCCAAAGTGTTCGCAGAAGCGCTCAGGCGGAACCCTCGACTACGGTTGGTCGCAGTAGTGCCACACGCGCCGGACGGTGACGGCAAGGTACAAGTGGGCGCCAGCGATTTCGCTCATCAGCGGGCATTGCGCATTCTGTATGACGCAGGAGGAGAACGCGTCCAAGTTTACGAGCTCGAGAACGAAAACGGTTTTCCCGTTTACGTGCACGCGAAAGTCTGTGTCATCGACGATGCGTGGGCGGCGGTGGGTTCGGCAAATCTTAACCGACGTTCCTGGACTCACGACTCCGAGCTCACCGCTGCCGTGTGCGACCGCGGAGGAAACAACGAGTTCGCACGAAACCTAAGGACGCGCCTGTGGCGCGAGCACCTCGGTCACGACCGCGATGGCGACGGTGATCTGACCGAGCCGGACGCAGAGGTTCTGCGCCACGCCGCAGCCCGCCTCGACGAGTGGCACGCTGGTGACCAACAAGGCCCTCGCCCGCCGGGCCACCTTCGTTCACATCCAGTTCCGAAAGTCTCGCCGATTACTCGCGCATGGGCACCCATACTCGCGCGAACCGTCTTCGACCCGGACGGCAGCCCCTATACTCCGTGGTTTCGACGCCGATGACGTTTGCACCAGCAACACCGCGGCGTCGACTTCGCCACATCACGGACACTCATGCTCACCCGCAGCTACTCGTTTGTCGTGCACGGGCACGGGCACGGGGCCTTCGAATGCTACCTTTGGACTAAATCTGATGGTGGCGGATTCGATCATTAAGAAAGCAGTCCCTCGGCAACTTGATTTTGCACTTCACCCCGGCGCTGGCCCCGAAAGAATGCGTCGGTGATAGTCGATATGATCGCCACTACTGCCGAATTTGATTCTGATCAGAGACGCTTCATACTGGAAATGGAATTTTGTAGATAAAGCGTGATTACGGGGAGGGGTGCATCTGCTACTCGGCAGAACAGATGCACCCCTGCGCATCGCCCGGCGGAACACGGCTTCCGGCTGAACCAAGCTCCTCCTCGGCCGACCTTGCCCCGGAAGCAACACCGACCTAGTCTTCGGGTTTCCCGATTGCTCGACAGCTACACATGCATCACCGATATTCGACTGCATCAGAGCGCAACGCGGGATGTTTGAGCAACGGGTCGGCCGGGTATCTCCCGGAGCAGACCGTCCAGTTGAATGCCACGGCCAGCTGGCGAGCCGCCCTCGACTATCAGAAGGAGGGGACGGCCCGGCAGGGCTGTCCGCGCGCACCTGCGCTCAAGGGATGAAACTTCCCTGTTACCTCCGCTGAGGGCCGTAGAAGGCGGCGTTGTCTACGTATATCCGGCCGCTGTCCGCAAAACTTGCGAAGGAGGCGCACGAATGACGGCCACGGAAATACTGCCCCAGGACCGCTACCCCACTCGATTCCGCCGCGAGTCCACGCTGATCAACCGCACGGATCCCGTGGTGTGGCCCGGAGTGAGCGCCGGCCCCGCCAGCGCCGACGAGCTCGAAACCCACGAGGTAAAAGGGTTCCACACCGTTGAAGGACTGCTGAGCCCTGCCGAGGTACAGACGTACTGGCGAGAGCTGGATCAGCTCACCGCGGACGAGCGAGTGCGCGATGACGAGCGCACGGTCGTGGAAAAAGGAACGGACGAGGTGCGTTCGATCTTCGAGGTCCACCGGCTCAGCGACGTGATCGCTCGATTGGTGCGGGATCCACGATTGCTCGACCGCGCCCGGCAAATCCTGGGCTCAGACGTCTACGTCCACCAGAGCCGGATCAACTCGATGCCCGGTTTCAAGGGCAACGGGTTCTACTGGCACTCCGATTTCGAGACTTGGCACGCCGAGGACGGTATGCCGGCGATGCGGGCGGTGAGTGTCTCGATCGCGCTGACCGATAACTACCCGTTCAACGGCGGGCTGATGATCATGCCTGGGGCGCACCGCACCTTCGTCTCCTGCGCCGGGCGTACTCCGGAAGACAACTACAAGTCCTCCCTGACCGAACAGCAGGTCGGCGTCCCCAACCAGCAGGACGTGACCCGGCTCGGTTACGAGCACGGTATCGAACAGTTCACCGGTTCCGCCGGTTCTGCCCTGTGGTTCGATTCCAACTCGATGCACGGTTCGGGCAACAACATCACGCCCTTCCCGCGCTCGAACATCTTCGTGGTGTTCAACAGCGTCGACAACGCGCTGGTCGAGCCCTTCGCCGCGGCCCGCCCGCGCCCCCGGTTCATCGCCGACCGAGACGCGACGCCGGTGACCCGCTAACCCGACCGCGAGCACCCCGTACGAAGGCACGGAAAACGACACGCAAACCAGACCATTTTGGAAAGGAAGAAAAATCATGCAATACCAGGAATTTCTCGCACAGCTGCGCAGGCATGGCGGCCCGCAGGACGAGGACCAGGCGGATGCCACGATCAAAATTGTGCTCGCCACCCTCGGACAACGCCTGGCGGGCAACGAACCACACGATCTGGCCGCTCAGCTGCCCACCGAACTCAAACAGCCGCTGCTACAGCACAACGGCGACGCAGAAGTCATCGACGACGTCGACGACTTCCTCCGACGGGTGGCCGACCGCGAAAGTCCCGGAACCACACCGGAACAAGCACGCGAACACGCCCAAGCCGTGTTCGCCACGCTCGCGGGCTTCGTGAGCAAGGGCGAGATCGACGACCTCCGCGCACAACTACCCGCCGGATACGCCGCACTCCTCCCCTGACCGGAGCAGGCGGACAAAACAGCAGGACACGAAGGCCCCTCGGCGGTTCCGAACCGCCGAGGGGCGGAACCTACTTGACGCCACTTGGACACGACATTATGAGCGAAGTGCAGGACAACGAAGAATCCGGCCTGCTGCGTTGCCTCGCTTGCCGATCCAAAGTCACGCCGAGGCAGAGCCGTCTCCCCTACTCCCATCACACACCGTACGGAACTTGGTGCCCTGGAACTCCGGGACGCATGGAACTGTACGACCCCGAGAACAACGCCCCGAACGAAAACGCAAAATAAATCACCGAAACTTCATAGAAAAAGTTTCGCGACACTCATTAATGCAGATTCATTGCATCTCGACCTAGCAGACCAGACTTTGCAATAATGCAATCTCCTAACGTATTCGGTTGGGAAGTCAACGCCAGGTGATGAGCCCGCAAGCCAGGGTGAGGAAGCCGCAGTGGATGTCGGTGCGGCGTTCCCAGCGTTCGGTTAGGCGCCGGTACTGGTGCAGTAGTGCCGGGTTTGCTCAACGACCCAGCGCACCGCCTGGTTATCGTCACGAGTGCCACGACGGCTGATCGAAGGCCGTATTCCGCGCTGCCGCAGTAGGTCCCAGTATGTGTCGTAGTCGTAGCCCGGTCGGCGAAGAAGATCTTTGGTCGGCGGCGCCGGTCGACTGGTCGGCGGCGCCGGTCGACCTCGACGGCCTCGGACACGGGAACCGGCGTCTGTGAGCGGAACGAGCTGCGTGACGTCGTTGCGTTTACCACCAATGAGCGTGACTGCGAGAGGTACTCCCCGAACGGCCGGCCCCTCAACCGGACCGCGTTGCGGTGTCGGTATCGGCGGCACATGACCGGTCGCGGTGGGTCATCACCGTGGTGAGGCGGCCCAGCAGTTCCCGCGCGAGGGCCTGGTCGGATTCCGAGAGCGACCAGCAGACCGCGTCGATCTCCAGGATCGCGGGCAGCCAGGTTTGCTGGGTGGCCGCGCGGCCGCTGGGGGTGTCGGTGATGCGTACCCGCCGGCGGTCGCGGGTGTCGCGGACGCGTTCGACGTACCCGACCCGTTCGAGGCGGTTGACCAGGACCGTTGTAGCCGGCGAGGAGACCCCCAAGCGCCCGGCGAGCTCCGCGACGCCCATCGGCCCGTGCTCGGACAGCGCCATGATCGCGGTCATGTCGGACAGGTTCATCCCCATGTCGTGGGCGGTGCGGACGGTCAGCTCTTGGGCTGCGCCGATAAAGCTGCGCACGGCCAGCGTCGTGTCGTTGAGCGCGGCGAAGGCCGGCTGCTGGCGTATCCGGTGATTCGCTTCGTCGGTCACGACTACATTTCACCACGCCAGTTAGTTAAACTATTTACCTATTGAGGTATACAAAAGACATGAGCACACCAAGCATCCTCATCTCCGGCGCCGGTATCGGCGGGCCCACCGCCGCGTGGTGGCTGGCCGCGGCCGGCTGGGACGTCACCGTGGCCGAGCGCGTCGAGCACTTGCGTGACGAGGGACAGAACGTGGACGTGCGAAGCGTCGGCCGCGAGGTACTGCGCAGGATGGGCCTCGAGGACACCATCGTGGGCCACCACACCACCGAGACCGGCCAGTCCTTCGTCGACGCCCACGGCCACACCTACGCCAGCTTTCCCGCCGACGCCGCCGACACCAGCCCCACCGCGGATCTGGAGATCCTGCGCGGGGAACTTGCCCGCCTTTTGCACGACCACTCCGCCGACCGGGCCGAGTACCAATTCGGTGAACAGATCACCGCTCTGCACGACGACGGCCACGGGGTCGACGTCGAGTTCGCTCATAGTCCGGACCGCCGGTTCGACGCGGTCGTGATCGCCGAGGGATCGCGGTCACGCACCCGGGATCTCGTGTTCCCCGACCCCGGCCTGCACGAGCTGGGGCTGCTGTTCGCCTTCGCCACGATCCCGCGCACAGCCGCCGACGACCGCCAGTGGCGTATCCACGATGCCGGGCGCGGTCGTCTGGTCCACCTGCGACCCGACAACGTCGGCACCACCCGGGCAATGCTGACCCTGCGCTCCGACGTGCGCAGCCTTGACCGGCTCGATCACGACAGTGTCGTCGCGGTGTTGCGGGGGACCTTCGGCGATGCCGGTTGGGAGGCTCCGCGCATCCTTGCCGCTCTCGACGACGCTCCGCTCTAACTCGACCAGATCACCCAGGTCCGCCTGCCCACCTGGCACCGCGGCCGCATCGCGTTGCTCGGCGACGCAGCCTGGTGCGCGGGCCCGTTCGGCACCGGCACCACCAACGCACTAGCCGGCGCCTACCTGCTGGCCGGCGAGCTGGGCGTCGCGCCCCACGACATCCCCGCAGCCTTCGCCCGCTACGAGGCCATCCTGCGCCCGCAGACCGACCGCGCCCAGACCTCCGTCATGCCCCCCATCTTTCACCCGCGCGCCCGGTGGGAGCACGCACTGCTGCACGCCGGTGTGCGCGCCCTCGCTGAACCGCTAGGCACCGCGCTCAAGCGGTTCCGCTCCACCGCCCCACCGCTCGGCCTCATCACGTTGCCCGACTACCCCGCACCGGCAGGCACACGAGCATGACCACCAGTCCGTCATCGAGCCCAGGACCACGATTGCAGCTCGGGAGCGACTGAAAACGGCCGCACGCTCGCCGTGGCCCGGCCGGTCTTCGCAGCCTCCCATCGCCGCCACCCGGCGAACCGTCCTTACGCCCCACCGCAGCCGGCCGCCACACCCATCTGACGACTCCGTTGGCATCCGTCGCAGACATCGCAGGAGAAACCATGCAGATCCCCGTGTACCACCGCCGGACCAGCTTGTGAGCACCCCGATCCTGACGCCCCTCACCGACCAGCTCTTCCGCATCAACCTGGCATTCGGGCAGTGCTGGTTGTGGCGCGATACGAAGGAGGCCACCGACGAGGTCACCCTCGTCGACTGCGGCCCGCCCGGTTCCGCCCCGACCATCGCCGCCGCGCTAACCCAGCTGGGTCTGGGGACCGATACCGTCGCACGCCTGGTCCTGACCCACTACCACCTCGACCACATCGGTTCCGCTGCCGAGATCCGGGCGTGGAGTGCGCAGGTCTTGGCCCACCCCGCCGACGCTCCGGTCATCCAAGGCGACACCGCCGAACCGCCACCACCACTGCTCCCGGCGGAGGAACCGATGTGGGCGCAGATCCCGCACGACACGACAGCGCCGCCCTGCCCCGTGGATCAACAGCTCCGCCACGGCGACACCGTCCCCATGGGCGACGGCGCCGTCGTGCTGCACGGCCCCGGACACACTCCCGGCAGTATTGCGCTGCACCTTCCCCGTCAGCGTGTGCTGTTCACCGGCGACACCATCGCCAACCTCACCGGCACCCCGATCCTGGGGCCGTTCAACGTCGACCGCGCCACTGCCGCAGCCTCTTTCCTGGCGCTGGCCGACCTCGACACCGACATCGCCTGCCTCGGCCACGGCGACCCCCTCGCCACAAACGCCGGACAACGGCTACGCGAACTGGCCGACCTCGGCCCGTTCTCCGCGTGAACCAAAAACGGACACATAACGCCTGGTAAAGCACACCACCTGGCACGAACGGGGTCGAGCGCTACCGGCCGGCCTCGGCGCTGGTTTCGGCCGTGGTGCTGGTCGTGAGCCGCCCGCCTTAGATACGGTAGACCTTGACCCGCGTGCCCGGGCGCGCGCTCGGCTATGTGCGCTGTAGTCCCGCTCCGGGACCAGCACCTCGCCGCCTGCTACGACGAGCATGCGGGCGGAGTCGTGCGGTCGGACGCCGTCCGAGTCGGCGGATGGATTCGCCGCCACTGCGGCCGCCTGTTCAGCCACAGCGACCGATAATTCGGCTACACGGTGGCGGCACCTGCGGGCGCAAGCGCGGCGGCCCTTGCTCCCACCCGAACCTCCACTGAAGACGAAGGATCCGAAGCTGCGGCAAGAGACGTCTGATTGGATTGCCCGCTCATCTCGCCGAGTATGCTACCAACAGGGCGACGCGCGAATGGAATCTTTTCCGACCCTTGCACTCCAACATCGCGGCGCTCAGCTCGCGCCTACGTAGCTGCCCAGGCACGGCAACCCGTCGGCCACAGCGATACTCCGAACAAAGAATACTACGGGAGTTCTAGTCGGCCACAGGCCGCCTCACTCGCGACAGCTAGCAAGTTCCGTTGCGGGGAGCTAACCGAAAGCACCCGAAAGAGCTAATGCGAATGGTGCTTATGTACCAATATTGTTGATCAATGCAAAGGCAGGTCTCCCCTGGACCGACATCTATAGACGAAAACGCGCTGCTGCACACATGGCTGACCGGCCGTGTCTCCGACCTACTGGAACTGTCTTCTACTGACCTCGAGCAAGCCTGTCGTGAATTTGACATTCTCGTTTGGCGATGGGGTTCTGAGCGAGTCGGACGTGCACTCCACGCTCTTGCCCGAGACCTGCAACTTTAGTTTGCACTTGGGTGCTCGCCGCCCGCAGGGACCCCGGCGACCTCTCAGAGGGGTGAGGGCGTGGAGCGTCGCGGCATGTGGGCCCCCCGCCCGCGGACCGCCGCACGGGATATCAAGACGCCCCCAGGGGCCGTCCCGTACATAGGCGGCGGTGGGCATAGCGGTGCCTGTTGCAGCAAACGCCAACGTCTTCAGATTGCGATTCCGAGGAGAGGATCGGGCATCATCAGCGCGTCGGCCCGTGAACGCTCGATGGCCTGGTTCACCAGTTTTTGCCACCTGGCCCTGCGCAACGAACGCCGCGCCGATATTTGAAATCACCTCCACTCCCCAGCCTCTGCCCGCGTTTACTTCAAACGACTCCAGCGGATACAAGATCTTAGCTTAGCGCGCCTTTTCGTTTCCTCTGGACCAGATACCAAAGGAATCACGTTCACCGCCACAAAGACTCAAAGACGCGCGCGTGACGACCATAGCTCCATAAAGTGTCAGGCGCAAAAATCGGTGATTCATTTTTTGCCGAACTCGGAAAACAAGCCGAGAGTCGGCATTAAAAACCTCAAGGATCTGATCTTTTCCCGCTTCGCGCAGAATTTTACGCCCACCGACTCGATAGCACCAACAAAGTAGCGCTGCCGGTTGACTCGTCGTGATGGTCAACCGCCGAGCGTCGCCGTGCACGGACACGTCGATGCGACGCCACCGCTGAGCTAGCGTGGCGGTCAGATCGCCCTCGACTCGGACCGATTTCGCAGCTTCGGCTGCTTTCACCGGCGACGATCCCGATCATCGGTCGAAATTCGGAGCGTCCCGTTGATGCGCCAGGTCGCGCGCGGCGCTTCATCACCCGTGCGACTTGGAACATCGATTTCTAGTCCATCAAATGAATAGGTGACCTGAGCTTCTTTACCGGTCAGATAGGCCCAGAGTTCTTTGCCGAACTCAGTGATGTCTCGCTGGTCGCACGGCGCAGTCACGATAAACCCCGATCCGTTTAGTCCTGCTAATATTTCGTTGGTTTTATTTATTTCTTCCAATTGCAGTTTCGGTGCTACTGCCTTCAACAAGGCGCTTGATATTGGCCAGGGTCTGCTCGAGCCCAGCCCGAATCCCTGGCCCGTCGGCGCGTTCCGTGCTAAGCGTCACCAATACTTCCGCGTCGTCACTGCCAGCTTCGGAAACCACAAGCCGACCCGAGTAGCTACTCTCTCCCTCAGATCTCCAACTCATGGCACGAGCTTGATGATCGACATCGAACCACGCTTCACCCGCACGGCGCACACCTTCGACTTTGGCAACGACGTACACTGAATTCGGACCGGTGTATTCAGCCGACTGCATCGCGGCGAAGTACTCTGGCAGGTTTGCCACCTCGGCTAGGTAGTCGAAGAGCACATCGGCGTTTACCCGGACAATAGAACTGTGCTGATAATCCACGATACCCCCAGCCGTACTTTCGCGCACGTCGTGTTCCTAGCTCATTCTACTATCAAACAAACGGGCTCGCACGTCAGCGAAGACTACTGCGCGATCAAGCCCGATCGTTTGAGATTAATCCAGCATCATAGCGATCTTCCCGAGAAGAAGATAGCTTCCGTTCAACTATTCGCAACGGTTTCGCCGTTGACCAGAGCCGTGTAACTCCGATTCGAGCAGCCAGCGCAATCAAACCACTGACTCTCCAGAGCCAGCTGTCTAGTTATCGGTCGCGCGCGGTGCATCGAATCGCCATGTTCGAAAGGGTATTCCGGATTGGTTCACTGATCTCAGCAGCGGCTAGGACACGAAGTGCTTCCGTGGCGCGATACACGATAAGTTCTTCTATGCGCTCTCGGACAGGCGTAGCGCGAATTAGTTCCTGCCATCGCTCGATATCGCTAGCGTCGAGTTCAGTAGCAGCGAACAATTCATCCATCTGTGAGCGTATGCGCTTCGGAGCGATTTCGTGAGCGAGAACGACGACGCTGGTGGCCTTCCGGTTCCGCAGGTCGTCGCCGGTGGTCTTACCCGTGACCGCAGGATTGCCGAAAATTCCGAACAGATCGTCGCGGAGTTGAAACGCCTCGCCGATCAGACTCCCGTAGCTGCGAAAGACGTCGAGCACCGCAGGACGCGCGCCGCCCAGGAGAGCACCGAGGACAAGCGGGTTCCGCACCGTGTAGTTTCCCGACTTACGCCGGGCGATGGCCAGCACTTCCTCGAAACGCGGAACGCGGCGAGCATCGTTGACCAAATCGGCGAGCTGTCCGACCGCGAGCTCACTTCGCATGTGGTCGTAGCAAGGCCAGGCCCTGTCGAGAGCGATCGTGTCCAGGCCGCTGGTTCGCAGCATGTGCTCGGCCCACACCAGTGACAGGTCTCCCAGCACAATCGCCGCCGAAGCGCCAAACCGCTCGGATGACCCGGACAGCCCTTGTCCGCGGTGCCACGCGGCAAATCGCACGTGGAGGGACGGCGTACCCCGTCGCTCGATCGAGTCATCCATGACGTCGTCTTGCATCAACGCGAACGCGTGCAGCAGCTCCAAGCTGCCCGCAGCGCGCAGTGCGCTCTCGCTTTCGGGAGCACTACTTCGCCAGCCGAGGTAATTGAACGTCGACCGCAGGTACTTGCCACCGGCAAGGAAGTCCGAAAAGAGGTCGGCGACAAACTTGGCGTCGGGCAGGTCGGAGAGATCGCGGATGCATCGTTCCCGCACGAACTCGTGGACATGGCCAGCGATTCGCCGAGGCACGGCTTCGTACTCGGTGGCGAAATCCGCTCGGTCCGGTTCCGTGTAGGTGATCACTTCTCCTCCGGCTCGTCCCGGCGGGCGCGATCGTTCAACCGTGCTCGCTCGATGGCGCGCAGCCTGGTTTGCTCGGAGCGAACCAGCGCCTCCTGGTCGCGGGTGGGATTTCCTTCGGCCATCGCCAGCTCAGCATCGACCATTTCCTGCTCCCGTGCACCGGGAGTGCTCGATACATCCAGGGAAACAACCGCACCACGATCGACCCGGTAAGGGTTCCCGAGCGGCAAGTCACCGGTCACCCGGCCATACGACCCCAGAATCAGCAGTACCAGGCCGGCGATCAAGCTGAAGACCACGTTCGGCATCCCGAACGCGAGGTAGTTGAACGGAGTGTTCAAGATCGCCAGATGCGCGAGGCCAGACAGCACGAACACGCAACCGAGCACTGCTGTCGCGGTGGAGGCCGCAGGCCCCTTCCACAACGCAGCTGAGATCAACAAACATCCAGCAACCAGCGAGATCGTCGAAAGCAGTCCGTTGCTCGACAGTCCGAGCACAGGCTGCCCGGAAGTCGAGAAGTACGACAGCCCGTGAGCGAAACCCAGACCCGCGAAGACCCATAGTCCCAGGCCCAATGCACCGGCACCGACGCGGTGCACGACGTGGACAGGATGAACGCGCTGTCGCGTGCCAGTAGCCGCCATGGCGTCCGCCTTCCGCCGAAGTCAGCTTTCGCTCCACCGACTCGGCTCACAGTAAGAACGATGCACAAGCAGAGCAACTCGTTCACTCCGCTCCGTGCAGAACCGGAGCTAGGGTTCGTTGCAACGCGTTGGCTCTTGACGGCACTTCACCAGCGCGTCCAGTACCGGAAACCCAAGAGCCACTGCTTGGCAATCGCAGATTCAGACGGCGCGCTCGGCGGACGTGCCGCGCTACCCGGTTCTGCGGCACGCTGGGGCTTTCCGGAACCTGACGCACCACAGGGAGAAACCATGACCTCATCGGCGACAGACACCGACGTGGTCGTGGTCGGCGCGGGGCTGGCCGGTCTGTCCGCAGCTGTGCGCCTGCTAAAAGCAGGCCATCGGGTGCAAGTCTTCGAAGCCTCTGACGATGTCGGCGGCCGAGTACGGACCGACCTCGTCGACGGCTTTCGACTCGACCGCGGATTCCAGCTGCTCAACCCGGCCTATCCCGCTGTGCGGAGGCTGATCGACCTTCGGGCGTTGCGCCCAGGGCGGTTCTGGCGCGTTCTTCGCATCGTTGGCACTGATCGAATCCGGTATCTGGGCAGCCCTTTCGACACCCTCCAAGGCATGGTCGGCCTCAAGCCGCCGAGCCCGGTGGGTCTCCGGGATCTGGCGGTGCTGTCCGCGCTCTCGCTGCGAGACGCCGGAGCTCCCGCCCGGTTGCTCACCGGCGCCGCCGACAGGGCCACCGCGCGCGAACTCGACCGGTGGGGATTGTCAGCACCGTTCGTCAACGATGTCTTGAAGCCGTTTTTGACCGGCGTGTTCGCTGAGGCCGAGCTGAACACCTCAGCACGATTCTTCCACCTGGTCTGGCGCAGCTTCCTCCGAGCGGCACCGGTATTGCCCGCCGACGGCATGGGTGCCTTGGCCCGCCAGCTCGCCGACCGCCTGCCCGCTGGGACGGTGCGGCTCAACGCTTCGGTGGAGTCCGTTGACGCCGGCGAGGTCCGAGTCGGCGGTAAGCGGCACACCACGCGCGCCGTCCTCGTCGCCACCGACGCCACCTCGGCCGCACGCCTGCTACCCGGTCTGCCGGTTCCCGGCTGGAAAGGGCTCCACACGTTCTACTACCGGGCGCCGAGGGCGCCGCTCGCCGAACCGGTCATCACCGTCGACTCCCGTCGCGGTCCGATCGTCAACACGACCGTCCCCTCCGCCGTGTCCGACAGCTACGCCCCTACCGGGCAAGCGTTGATCAGCGCCACCACACTCCACAACGACATCGAAGACGACGCTCACACCCAGGAAGCGGTGCTGTCCCAGCTTGCCGAGCTGTACCGGACCAGCACGAGCGACTGGGACTTCATCGCGCACTACCCGATCCCGCAAGCACTGCCGGCCATGACCGCGCCGCACCGACTGCGCGCGCCAGTGCGCTTCGCACCAGGACTGTACGTTTGCGGCGACCACCTCGACACCAGCTCCATCCAAGGCGCGCTCAGCTCCGGCGCCCGCGCGGCCAATGCCGTGTCGGCCGACCTCTCAAGTTGATCATTCGGCACCTTCGCATGCCGTGCTCCAGGTGCTATCGGCTGTGCACCCCACGGGACGACGGATCGTAGTAGAGCTCCGTCTCCCCGTTCTTGAGCGCATCGACGATCCGGTCCGCGATGTCCTCCGAATCATGCGCGGGAGGCAGATCTGGAGCCGCGCCCGCGAGTGCTCGATCAGCCAGACCGGTGTCCATGTGCGGAGGTCGCAGATCGCACACGGTGATGTGCGAACGCCGAATTTCACGCCGCAGCGCGGACAGCCACGCCGACACGGCCCCCTTGCTGGCCGAGTAGTCGCTCATGCCCGCAGTCGGGTAATCGGCGAGAACCGCCGACACCACGGCGATCACACCACCAGGCCCGAGATGAGGCAGTGCGGCGCGGGCCAAGGCCATCGGTGCGAGCGCGTTGACGGCGAAGAGTTCACTCGCGACGGCGTTGCTCACGTCGGAGGCCGCACCGAACGCGGCGACGCCGTGCGCGACGACCAGCCCGTCGAGTTCGTCGAGGGCCGCGGCGGCGTCCTCGACAGCCCGGACGCAACTGTCCGAATCCCCTGCATCAAAAGTAATCGCGGTGGCCGCCCCGCAAGCACGGCTCACCTGCTGCAAGCGGTCGTCGTTCCTGCCTGCCACCGCCAGCCGGGCCCCAGCGTGCGCAAGCCGGGTGGCGAGCTGGCCACCGAGCACGCCGGTCGCCCCAGTGACCATGATCCGAGCTCCGCTCAGTTCCATCCCACCCCCACGTGCAGCTGTCGGCATCGACTACGCGACTCGTCGCCAGCATGGCCACCCGCAAGGCTGATCGCAGCTTCGACACCGTCGGCCTCGGCGATACGACTACCGTTGGTATGCATGCGGCGTTCGTCCGGCAACCCGTGGACCGGAATACTGCGACGGCATCGGAGACCGCCTGCATCGCCGCTTCGTAGCAGCCAAGCCTCGCGCAAGCGGGCGCAAAGAAGACCACCGGGAAACCGGCCCTCGCGAGTGCACTAACCCACCGATCCTGAGCACAAACCACAAAAAGTCCACTGTGGACGGATTTTCTTAGTCGCGAGGTCTAGCTCTGCTGACGGCGCGATTCGACTGTCCCCTCAGCACGACCTTCAGCAGCTCGCCGCAAAGGGGTTGAATTACGCCTCACCGCGATTGGCCAACGCGCTCGCACCGCACAACACACCCCAGGTGAGCGCCACGGCCACCGCCTTCGCCCGCACCTCCCGATCCGAAACCGACGTCGCCAGGACGACGGCATCGCCCAGATCTGAAGCGACACGCACCGCCACAGCGACGCGAAGCGCCGTAGTCGAGCGGGCGGTCGCCATCGCCACACCGGACGCAACGTCACGCACCCCGACCGTGCGGCACAGCGCCGCGACGCTCGGAGGAGTCTGCTCCCGCTGGGGGATCAGCCCGGCCGGGCGGGCGAGAAGTGCCGGGGACACGACGACGGCCGCGCCGTAAGCGGCGGTCGCTACGCCGAGCACGCGTGACAACAAGTTGCTCATGGTTCGCTCCCGAAAGATAATCGATCAGCGCGAGCACGCCGATCACCGGCACGACCGCGGTAAGCCGGATTCGGCGTCAGCGACTCCGTGCCATGCAACCGCTCCTTGAACGAGGCGATCACGTCAACCGGGACGAGACCGTACGCGAGTTCCAGCTGCCGTGCACTGGTCGCGTGTAGCGGTGGAGAAGGCAAGAATCTCAAAAGGTCCGGGAGCGAGAGCCGCCTTCCCATGACGAGCTCGGCTTGGTCGGGTTCGATGAGTTTTTCCAGCCCGGTGCACTCGGTCGAGCATCGCACGGTCTGGTCGAGGTGGTAGGCGGAGTTCGAGGTCTTGCTTCGAGCTCGTGGCGGTGCCGCGAAGGAGTTCTTCGTTCGATGCGGACCTCGCTGTGAATCCCTTCAAACGTCGACACCGGTGGCGGTCAAGATGGCGACGGAGAGCCTCGTAGAGACGCGACGGGCAGGCCGAGTTTGATGCGGCACGCTTCGCAGACGTCGTCGCGCGCCCGGACGAGCTGCGTCAGCGAAAAGATCTCTTGGCCGCACCCGCAGTACCGCGTTCGGGAGCGCTGTTCGTGGCGTGGGTTAGCGCATTCGGTGCTGTGTCCGGACGGTGTCTTCTTGCGCTGGCTCCCGGGTACCGGCATGTATTCCCCGGTGCTGCCGGTGAGCTCGCGATACAGCTCCAGGCTCCGGGGCGAGGTCAGGTAGACGCGGTGCGCGGTGTCCCGCATCGGCACGATCCGCTCGGCCGGGGCCAGGGCGGCGACGTCGTCGATGGTCAGTCCTATCCACGGCTCGCGGTGGGGATGCCAACCGCCACAAGGGCGCTTTCGGCCGTCTGGGCAGGCGGCGAAGGCGCCCGGCGTGCATTTCAGGGCGCTGAACTCGGATAGCCCGCGGGCGGTCGCGGCACGCCGTGGCGGCATGTCGCTCCACGGGATCGTGGAGTTCACCGCCGGTACGTGGTGGACCCAGTCCGGAGTCCGGTCACTGTCAAGAAACCAAATTGGCAACCACCCGGCCCGGTAGGACTTGGTGGTGCGTGCCTTCACCGCCTGGTCCTGGGCGTAGGACCGCTGCACCTCGATCCCGGTGAGCCGAGGACCTTCGATCGCGACGTCGAGGCGGGTTCCTCTCCCGGTCGAGAACTCCATCGAGACCCGGTAGCCCGCGTCTTCGGCGGCGCGGCACCAGTAGTCCTTCTGCCGCCGGTGCTCGTCGGATTCGATGGGGTCGCCGTGGTCGCACGGCGTGGTCTCGACGAAGTGGACTGCCCAGTAACGGCCACGCGAACAGCGTCGGATAAACATTTCCGCGGCAGCGCCGTCGGCTCCCGATTCCAGACAGAGCAGCGTGCCCTGACCACGGACGATGCTGCCCCGGAGGGACTGGATCAGTTGGTGATCACGAGTGCTCAGGCGAGCGAGATCCAACACTCTGTCTTCTGGCGTGTACCGGACCTGGGTCGACATAGCGAAACCTCCCGATGAGCACCACCGTAGAAGCCGCCCCCGACACCTCGGAGAGGTTCACACCGCGCGGATGCCCTTGCCTGGAAGTTTTACGAGCAGCTGGCCTGGGAAAATAGCGGCGCCCTAGCCCACCCGGGTCTTAATTGCGATGACCCAACGGAAAGAGCAGCTTCGGCTGGATGTCTTGCAGCGCGGAGCTCCGTACACGAACACCGGCTCCGCAGTCGTCACGGAGGAGAGCACGAACGCCCCCGAAGATCCAGAAGCTGCTCAGACCTTCCTGCGCCGCCCCGCCGAGTGAGCCGACCGGTCATTTCGGTATGACGTCGAGAACGCGCAGCGCCGGCCCGTGCCCGCACGGCGTGGGGACGCTCGGATCGGGCCTGCCACGCACGACGATGTTCGCGCCTGGTCGCAGCTCCGAGGGATCGCCGCCGACCAGCAGATACGGACGGCCGCCGTCGACGAGCAGTCGGCATTCCGGCCGCAGCCCGGTCTCCACGGTTCCCGACACAGTGAACTCGCGGTCGGTTACACCCCCCGCATCGGGCGGGGCCGGTGGCGCCGGTTCCCCACACGGACGTGGCGGCGGGGCATCGCCATCTCTGGTGGCCTGCACCTTCGCGTCCACGGTGACCTCCCCCGCCTGAGCGAAGGTGAGGGTGACGGGGAAAGTCGTGCCTGGGCGCGTCGGCTGCGCGATCCCGATGATTTCCAAGTGGTACGGCGCCGCCCCTTCGGTCTGGCCGGGTGCTAGCGGCACCGTGCCACCTGCCGTGATCGGGATTCTTCCGACGGGCTCGGCTCGCCCGTCGCACGCCCGGTCCCAGCGCAACTCGACCCGCTCGGCTCGCGAGCTCCGCGCACCGACCAGCGCGTCTTGCCGTGGTGCTCCGTTGATAAGGTGCAGCCGTGCTTCGGCGGTGCTACCGGGCGGATACGCGGCTTCGGTCCCGGCCAAGTGCAGGTTGCGGATCTGCATCTGGCCCACGTCGATGTTCGAACCGACCGTGCCGCTCTGCAAAACCTGCTGGGCGTCGCAACCCGCGAGCACGAAGACCCCAAGCAGCGCTAAGCACCATCCTGCACCGTTGCGCGTTGTCGTCAACCCCAGCACGCCGCCGACGTACCCGGTGACGAACCGGGAGAAACCCGGCACCTCAAGGTGTGCGGCTGCGACGTTGCAGTTCGTGGGGAGGGGACCGTGCCCCGATCTGAAGTGGAGGTCGGGGCGCGGTACACCTCGGTTCAGATCAGGTGATCAAATTCGCCATCCTTGATACCGCGGACGAAGCACGCGAACTCGTAGTGGGTGAAGACCTGGGTGCGGTCGGCACGCACGTCAGCCGCCAGCTTGTCGTCTTGGATGCTGACGAAGCCGTCCTGGCTTGCCACCGCCACGCATCCGGCGTTGCCGTTGGAGGCTGTGGCTTTGGCGTGGGGGGCTGCGATGAGCTGGGTGTACTGCTCGTCGGTGAGCAGGTCGCCGTAGGGGTTGTTCATGTCGTTAGCTCCTTGATCACTTCACGGATCAGGTCCGAGGACTCGCGCGGGGCGAGGGCTTGGGCCAGAGCCGCGTCGAATGTGTACATGCACTGGCGAACCGGGTTGCGGGCCTCGTAGACCCGCTGCGCCGTGTCGCTGTCCACGTACACCACGTCACCATCGTCCTCGTCGGCGAACCCAAAGATCACGACGTTGTCCGATCCAGGGAGTGCGCCGGCGGAGAACGGCAGTACGTGGATTGTCACCGGAGCCTGCCGACTGATGTCCAGTAGGTGCTCGAGTTGGCGGCGCATCACCTGCGGCCCGCCGACCACGGTGCGGATGACCCCCTCAGTCAACACTGCGGTAAGCCCCTCGAAGTCTGCGTCGAAGAGGCGCTGCTGGCGCCGCATCCGCGTCTCGACCATTCGGTCGACGTCGATAGGCGACACGAACGCGCGGGCGGTCGAGACCACAGCCTCCGCGTACGCCTTCGTCTGCAAAAGGCCCTGCACGAACGCCAGGTCGTAGGAACGGGCCGTAGTAGCGTCCTCTCCGAGTTCGATCAGCATCTCCACTGGTTCGGACAGCAGGTCAGCGTAGTCATGCCACCATCCCTGCTCATCCGCGCGGCGACGTAGATCTTCAAGTTCGGCCAGTCGGTTCTCGGCATCAAGAACAGTGGCCAGTCGACCGAGGTGATCCGGCGTCATCCGAGCAGAACCACTTTCCAGTCGAGACAGGTGGCTGGCCGACATACGACGTTCATTCGGCATCTCGTCGTTGAAACGCGCCAGCAGTGCTTCTTGACTGAGTTGCGCGTCCGTCCGCAACCTGCGGATCGACTTGCCCAACTGCCTACTGTGGACCGTCTTTCGCACGACCATCAGCGTGCTCTCCTCCTTGTCACTCGGCTGCCGTTGTCACTACCGCATCGATGATCAGCTCGACTACCACCCGATCGGCGTACTACAAGATCGTGAAACTTTCATGCATGATTCAGGATAGTTGCCTGATGGTTTGGAGTCTGCCACTCCGCTATTCGGCATCGCGAACTCCGGGGCGGCGTCGCGACCCCGAACACGGCGCCGCCCCGGACACCACATCGCGTTGAGTTCCGTGAAGGAGGGGAGAAATCGATGACGCATGCGTGGAGCCGTTGATGGCGCCAGTCCAGATCAGCAGGTTTCGCACATTGATGTGCGACAGCGAGAAGGGAGAGGTGGCGGCGTGTCGGCATTGGTGATGTTCCTGTTGGTCGTGGCGCCGACGTTGACGATGTCCGGCTAGCTGCGCTTCCCGGGCCGGTGTGGGTGCGGTTGGTACGGGGTTCGCAGTGGCACCGGGCGGGGGCGAGTGTGGTCCGCGGTCGGGTGCGGTGACGGAATTTTCCGGTGTGTGTCCGCCGCGTGCGGGCGGATATGTGATCTGCCTCGACTGCGCCTATGTGTCCGGTATCGCCGAGCAGGCGGCGACCTATGTGCCGGAGCAGCCTGCCGAGCGCACGACCGAAATCCCTGTGGTGCCGGAGGAGTTCGCGGACTTGGGTGCGGCGGCGGTGGTGGCGGGGTCGTGGGCCTCGGTCGCGCCGGGTCGGCATCGCGCCGACGGGCCGACCCGCGAGATTCCCCGGGTGCCTGCGCACGCTCGAACGAGTCCGTCTTGGCCTCACAGCAATGTGGGCGTGGAAGCCCCCGGCAGTCGGAACCTGCCGGGGACGTCCACGCC